>PWZW01000073.1 GCA_003567255.1 Puniceicoccaceae bacterium
CGATGTACTGCGGAGTGATCGGGTCCAATAACTCGGTGGCGGTGGGCACGCCAAGCTCTATGATCTCACTCAAAAACCCACGGGCGATTTTCAAGCCCTCGGGGATTTTGCAGGAGCCGTCAAGGTGCGGATCCATGATCAGCCCCTTCCAACCCACCGTGGTGCGCGGTTTTTCAAAGTAAACCCGCATCACCAGGTAGATCCGATCTTTGACCTTTTCCGCGAGCTCGGCGATTTTTTTGGCGTAGACGCGCCCAGCCTCAAGGTCGTGTATTGAGCAAGGGCCCACCACAAGGAGCAAGCGCTCATCGTCCCCGAAAATAATTTTTCGGATCGTTTCGCGGCTTTCTGCAACAAAACTTGCCGCCTCCTCCGTCTTTTCAACGGTTTGCCGCATGGCAAGCGGCGAAGGCAGGAGCTCGGTTGAGCTGACATTTACATCGGATACTTTTTTCACCTTTTCGGTTTAGGCCCTGACTGCGGGGGGAACAAGGAAAACTTTCGCTTTCCCCGAAACTTGCTTGCCCGTCTGTTTTTTCGCTGAGTGCACCTGTCCGCAACGAGACTTACTTCTGTCCGAGATCAATAACTCTGGAATCGGCGGTTTCGGCAGCCTCGACCCCGAGGAGCGAAGTCACGGTGGCATGCAGCTGGATGAGTTCAATACGTCCAAGATCTTTGCCATCGAGCGGCTCACCGCCGCTGCGGTGAGCGATGAAGATGGTCGTCATGTTGGGATCTGTGGCGGGATCATAACCGTGCACACCGAGCGGGCCGGCACCCGGGCCCGTCGGGCGTGTGACGGTGCGGGAACCTCGGTTAAACGAATAGCCCGGCTGGGCGACCGCAACGAGGTCGCCCGTGCGCGAGGGGTGGGCGTAGCCCCAAGCCTCCGGCAGATCATCGAACGCATAGGCTTCGATGAATGCATACTCCGCCAGGGCCTCCAAGGCTTCGGCAACCTTTTCCGCCCGTGCCTCAGGCGTGCCTGAAAAGAAGATATTGGCAATATTTCCGCCCGTGATAATGCGGACGTCCGGACGATCGGCGAGGTCCGCAGCCATTGCTACGTTGATCTGAGTGTGGACGTGGCCCATGCCGTGGTCGGACGCTACGATGAAGTAAAACAACTCGTCTGGGGACTGGCGCTGCGACTTCCAAATCTCCCTGGCTTGAGCAAAGACTTCGCCGACCAAACGATCTGCGCGGGTCATGGCCTCCTCCACCTCGGGCGCGTCGGGACCATAGCGGTGGCCTTCTTTATCCGGAGATTCCGCATAGGCGGTAATCAGGCGCAGCGGATCCTGGGTAGGGGCGTCTGCCGCCCACTTGTCGAGTACCCGTTGCACCCGTTCTTGATCGGAAATGCCCCGGGCGTAGGCTTCGCCAAAATATGCGGTTTGGTACGGAGGCTCCTGCTGGTGTGCGAGCACCCAGTCCAGGACAAGCGCGCGGATACCCTGCCGGGCGGCCGCAGTCCAGAAAGGCTCCGCGCCAAGCAGTGCCTGCCGACCGGGGAAGCGATAAACGCGGTCGGTTTCCCGATCGTAAAAGGTGTTGTTGGTCACTCCATGTACGGCTGGCGTTGCGCCGGTGGACATGCCCGAGTGGCTGCTGAAGGTCACACTGGGGAAGGCGGGCATGGCCTCCAGAGAGAATCTGCCCTCGGCCATGAGGGCGTCGAGGTTTGGCGTGTCGGCCCGCTCAATGTAGTCGGAGCGGATACCATCTAAGCTGTAAATAAAGACCGTGGTCCTGGGTTCACCCGCAAGGGTGGCAACGGCTGCACCGAGGCTTAGGAAAAAAACAAGGAGGCATGGGATGGACTTTGGCTTCATAGTAAAGAAGGGGCTTGGCGGGCTCGTTATCTGGAGATGAACGCAGGCTTGCTGCTTGGCAAGCTACGATGCCATGGATAGGAGATTGCTTCGGGCTGAAAAGGTTTCCATTTAATTAAGCTTATCCATGGGAGCCTTTCGGAATATTGCGGTCGTCAGTTCTGCCACGGGTGCTTCGCGCATCCTTGGGCTGGTGCGTGATGTCTGCTTCTTCATCTATCTAGGTGCGGGAGTATGGGCCTCGGCTTTTGTTGTCGCGTTTACCCTACCAAATTTATTTCGCCGTCTCTTGGGGGAAGGCGCCCTCGCATCGGCAATTATTCCGGTATTTGCCTCCAGCTTGGAGCAGGACGGCGCGGTCTCGGCCCATCGGTTTTTTAATCAGGTGCTTACCCGGCTCTTTCTAAGCCTTTGTGTACTCTGTCTTTTGGGGATATTGCTGTTTGGTGGGTTAAGCCGTGCCGAGCTCCTGGGAGAGCGCTGGCAAACGGCAGCGCACCTCGCTGCGCTCGTCTTTCCCTACGTTTTGTTCGTCTGTCTCGCCGCCGTGGTGGGGGCCGGGTTAAACGTCTCTGGTCGCTTTGCCGCTGCCGCCTTGAGTCCGGTTTGGCTGAATCTTTGCATGATCCTCGCCTTGCTCCTCGGGGGGAGTGCTTATCCGGGGGATCCGGAGAAGATCGTTTTTGGACTCTGCATCGGAGTGCTCGCCGGCGGTGTGCTGCAGTTGCTCCTGCCCGCTTGGGACTTCAGCAAAACCGGCTGGCGTCCAGCCTTCTCCCTGGCGCGCTCTGAGCGGCTGACGCGCGTTTGGCAACTGTTTTTACCCGGTGTGGCGGGCGCGGCCATTCTCCAAGTCAACATGCTGGTTTCGCGTTTGCTTGCCTTTGCCGTAGATGAGGCGGGCGCGTCGATTCTCTATGCGGCGAGTCGACTTATGGAGTTACCCCTTGGGCTATTTACTGTGGCGGTCGCCACGGTGGTCTATCCGACCATGGCGCGTGCCGTTGCCCGCGAGGACGAGGCTGGCTTTACCAGCGCCTTTTTACAAGGGGTTCGTTTGGTCGCCGCGATTTCCTTTGCCGCCGGAGTGGGGCTTGCCGTACTTGCTCCCGAAATTCTGACGCTGCTTTTTCAATACGGCGCTTTCGATCAGTCTGCGGTTCGGGCAACCACCCCGGTCCTGATCATTTATGGACTTGGGTTGAGCTTCTATTCGGTGGCCACTTTTTTAACACGTGGGCTCTATGCCCATGAAAACATGCGGGCACCGGTGCGTATCGCGCTTGTCTGCCTCGGTGTGAATTTAGGTATCAGCCTGCTATTGATGGGCCCTTTCGGTGTGCGGGGGCTCGCGCTTGCCAATGTCCTGACCGCTCTGGTCCAGTGCTTACTTCTCTGGCGGGCGCTGAACCGTGTCGCTCTGGGTGTAAACTTTGCGGCCCTGATTCCGGCGTTTGTAAAGATCGCTTTTGCCGGGTTGGTGATGGGCGTGCTCTGCTACCTGGGCACCGTCGGGATTGCTTGGTTCGCGCTTCCCGAGCGTGTGGCGGTGTTCACCAAAGTGCTTTTTCTGGTGCCGCTCGGTGTGGCAGCTTACGGAGCTTGCCTATGGCTGGTCCGGTTTGAAGACACCGGAACCTTGATTGAGATGGTCCGCCGCCGGTTTCGGAAATAGTCGGATCCTTCCGGCGTAAATGAACGCTTTTTTTGAAGGTCGGTATTGCAGTTGATAAAGGAGTGTAGAAACCTTGTGCGCTATGAAGATTTGGGAGTTTAAAAACACACCTGCCTGGTTTGAGGAGTTAGCTCGCTTTGGTGGGAATGCGGCAGCCGCCGGCGATATTTCCAAAACCGTTGCGGAAGTACTCACTGCGGTGCGGAACGATGGCGACGCCGCCGTCCTCGCCTACACGGAAAAGTTTGATCAGGCCAAGCTCTCCGCCAAGGACTTGCGCGTTTCCGATACACAATTGGCCTCTGCCGCGCAGGTTCTGAAACCTGCTGAACGCAAGGCCATCCGCGAGGCCATGCGCTGCGTGCGCGAATACCACAAGCACACGCTCCCGAAGGATTGGGAAGCGAAGAATCCTCAGGGAGCACGGGTGGGGGAGCGGTTTTACCCGATTCAACGAGTCGGCCTGTACATTCCCGGTGGAGGGGTGCCCCTCGTCTCGACGGTTATCATGACCGCTGTTTTGGCAAAGCTGGTGAAGGTTCCCGAAATTGTCGTGTGTACCCCTCCGCAGGCGGATGGCGAAGTCTCTCCGGGGATGTTGGCTGCCCTCGCGATGGTCGGGATTAAGGAAGTTTACAAGGTGGGTGGGGTTCAAGCGATCGGTGCCCTCGCTTATGGGACAAAGACGATTCCGGCGGTGGATAAAATCTTCGGCCCGGGAAATGCCTTCGTCATGGAAGCCAAGCGACAGGTTTTTGGTACGGTTGGCGTGGATCTTTTGCCGGGACCGAGTGAGGTGATGGTTTTGGCAGATAGCGGCGCCAATCCGCGCCACGTGGCGGCAGACTTGCTCGCTCAGGCTGAGCACGGCAGTGGCAAAGAGCTGGTTTTTCTGGTCTCGACCAGCGGTGCATTGATCAAAAAAGTGGTTAAGGCACTCGATGCACAGGTTGGCGCCTGTGCCCACGCCGAGAAAATTCGCTACGTCTTGGAAAATCGCACCCTCGCTGTGCGGGTGCGCTCCCTCGAACAGGCGACGGCGGTGGCAAACTTCCTCGCGCCAGAGCATCTGGAACTTCAAGTCAAAGCCGCCTCAATCGCCCCGCTATCCAAGGCAATCACTACTGCCGGTGCGCTCCTGCAGGGCTACGCCACACCGACGGTCCTCGGTGACTTCACCGCAGGGCCAAGCCACACCTTGCCGACCGGTCGGGCGGGGCGGTTTTTCAGTGGGCTCCAAGCCACCGATTTTCTGCGGCGATCCAGCACGGTGCGCTACGACCGCAAGAGCATGGAGGCGGCCCGTCCGGTGGTCGAAACTTTCGCCAAGCTTGAACGCCTCGATGCGCACGGAAATTCCCTCTTTATTCGTCTTGAGGACAAGGCTTGAACCCGTTCTAAAATGAAAAAAGCTTTCGACCTCGAGGCGCTGACTCGGCCTCACATCAACGCCCTCACCCCATACCAACCAGGCGAGCAACCGCAGGGTTCTGATTGGGTGAAGTTAAACACCAACGAAAACCCTTACCCGGCCTCGCCCAAGGTGGCCGCAGCCATCGCCGCAGAGGTCGGCAAGCTGCGTCTCTATCCGGAACCTTTCAGCTTGAAGTTGCGGGAGGCGATTGGCCAGCGGCACGGCTTGGATGCCGCCAACGTGATTATAGGCAACGGTTCCGATGATATCCTGAACTTGATCACGACCGCCTTCGCCAAAGATCCCGGGGTAGGGCACACGGTACCGAGTTATTCCTTGTATCCAGTAGTGGTGGGGATGGCGGACTCGCGCATGATTGATGTGCCTTTCAGCCGGGAGATGAAGTTGTATCCACAAGACATCGCCGCCGCCGAAGCCTCTGTCTTTTTTCTCACTTCGCCCAATGCGCCGACCGGTGTTGGCTTTTCACGGTCAACCATCCGTGCGGTGCTGGAGGCGATCGACGGATTTTTAGTGGTCGACGAGGCCTACATTGACTACGGTGGAGAAACCGCGATTCCCCTCCTGCAAGAATTTAAAAACCTGATTGTGGTGCGGACGTTTTCCAAATCCTACGGTTTGGCGGGTTTGCGGGTGGGCTTTGCGGTGGCGGTGCCGGAGGTCATCTCAATGCTCGATCGGGTGCGCGACGTGTACAATGTCGATCGGCTCGCCCAAGCGGGTGCGCTGGCTGCTTTTGAGGATGAACACTATTTTTCAGAGCGCCGCGCCGATGTTATTTCAACGCGCGGACGGGTGGCGGAGACTTTTGCCAAGTGGGGATGGTTCACCTATCCATCGCAAACGAACTTTCTCTTCACTGAGCCCCGGAAGCCCGGTTCGGGGCCCGACGCCGCCACCGCCCTTAGCCTGTTCGAGCACCTCAAACGCTCGCGTATTTTGATCCGGTATTTTCCCAAGCATCCTTTAACTTGCACATTTATCCGCGTCAGCATAGGCACAGATGAGCAAATGGACCGATTTTTACAAGCGACTGAACAATGGATGCAAAACGTATAGCCGAAATTTCCCGTCAGACCACGGAAACCCAAATTGAACTTGAACTCAATCTGGACGGTACCGGTCGTGCTGACATATCGACCGGGATTCCCTTCCTCGACCACATGCTTACACTCCTCGCGCGCCACGGCTTAGTTGACCTTAAGGTCCGCGCTACTGGAGATATTGAAGTGGACTACCACCACACGGTTGAAGATACCGGACTCGTTCTTGGCCAAGCGGTCAAAAAGGCGCTCGGAGATAAAGCCGGGATCGCCCGGTACGGTTTTTTCATTTTACCGATGGATGAAACCCTCGCTCAGGTAGCCCTCGATTTATCCAACCGCCCCGCCTTCGTCTATAAGGTGGAAACCAGCGATGTGATGGTCCGGGACTTTAATATCGGCTTGGTTCGCGAGTTTTTCCAGGCCTTTGCCAATGAGGCGGGCTGCAACCTGCATGTCAAACTGGAGTACGGAGAAGAGCCGCACCACATCGCCGAAGCCATTTTCAAAGCCTTTGCCCGCGCGCTTGACCGTGCGACCACGGTGGATCCGCGCTTGGGCGGGGCACTTCCCTCGACCAAAGGTACGCTCTCTTCCTGATGGCGCGGCCCCTTGCAGACGGATCCAAGCAAGCCCCTAAACTTGCCTTGATCGACTACGGAATGGGCAACCTGCGGAGCGTCCAGCGTGCTTGGGAGCGCGTTGGGGCGGTCGTAAATGTGGTCTCCACCCCTCAGGCGGTGGGCGCGGCGGATGCCGTCATTTTCCCCGGCCAAGGCGCGATGACCGATTGCATGAAGCTGCTGCGAAAGACTGGGTTCGATACCTTTTTAAAGGAGTGGATCCAGCGGGATCGTCCGTTTTTTGGCATTTGCCTCGGGTTGCAGGCCCTTTTTGAGCATAGTGAAGAAGGGGAGGTTGCCGGGCTGGGTGTCTTTCCGGGATCTGTCCGGCGCTTTCGTTTACCACCCGCGTATAAGATTCCGCACATGGGCTGGAATCAGGTGAACTTTGCTGAGGGGGCGCCGCTGACCGAGGGTATTCGCTCGGGAGTGGACCAGTTTTACTTTGTCCACAGCTATCGCGTGGAGACCGCCGACCGCTCCCTTATCTGGATGGAGAGCGAGTACGGTGAGCGCTTTGTCTCGGCTGCGCGGAGGGGCCATTGCTTTGCTACCCAGTTTCACCCTGAAAAAAGTCAGTCTAAGGGTTTTCAAATCTACCAAAATTTTTTGGAGCTTGTTCAAAGCCGAAATGCCCACGAGTGCGACTAACTCAGGCGCCAACATGTAAGCAAAACCAAGAAGGATACTTTATGGAAGACTCTGGAACAATTAGAATTGGTAACGAAAACGTAGACCTCCCCGTGATCACTGGCAGCGAGGGCGAAAAAGCTTTGGATACCCGCACGCTTCGGGCGAAAACCGGTTTCGTCACTTTCGACGAGGGCTACGGAAACACCGGCTCCTGCATGAGCGAAATTTCGTTTATTAACGGGGAGGAGGGCATTCTCCGGCACCGCGGTTATCCCATTGAACAACTCGCGGAGAAGAGCCGCTTCCTCGAAGTGTCCTACCTCATCATTTACGGAGAGCTGCCCACACCCGCCCAGTTGGAAACCTTCCGGGGACGGGTTGGTAAGTCGGCGGCCATCCACAGTGGAATGAACCACCACTTTGAAGGTTTCCCGCAGGATGCGCATCCGATGGCCATTTTGTCCGCGATGCTGAATGCCATCGGCGCATA
>PWZW01000041.1 GCA_003567255.1 Puniceicoccaceae bacterium
CTTGGCACCGTGGTCATCGGAGCCGCTGTCAGTAAGGATATCCAGCGAAACGCAATTTTCTCAGTCCTGCTCGCCCTCTGCGGTATCCTCCTCTACGTCGCCCTTCGCTTTGAAGTCGGTTACGGAGTCGGCGCAGTCGTTGCCACCATCCACGACGTTTTGATGACTGTGGGCATATTTGTCCTCCTTGGCGGACAGTTCTCCGGGCCCATGCTGGCGGCGATCCTCATGATTGTGGGTTACTCGATTAACGATACGATTGTCGTCTTTGACCGGATACGGGAAGAACTTCAGCTCAACCCTGGCACACACCTGCGAAGGATCGTTAATCAAGCAATCAGCCGGACGCTCCCCCGCACCATGTTGACCAGTATCACAACCCTACTGGCGGCCACTTCTCTCTACATCTTCGGCTCTGGAGTGATCGTTGATTTTGCCCTCGTCTTCATCGTGGGTATTTTGACCGGTACGTTCTCCTCTGTCTTTATCGCCAGCCCAATTTTCTTCTGGTGGCACAAAGGAGACCGTCGCCACGTCGAAGAGCGTGAGCTTACGCCCAAGCGCCACGAGTGGGAGACTGAGTCCGATAAAGACAAAGAGGTTAAAAGCACAAAGCCAGTGGTGAAGGGATCAAACGCATAGGCTTTTCTGAAGCTTAATTTGACGAAGTAATGGCGCACGACCTTCGATTGGGCTTTGCGGCTGCATTAGCAGCACCGCAGAGCCTTCGGGAGGTTCGTCATCCCTTGGATAGATGGTCATGCGCTGGGTACTAAAGGAAGCCGAACCCAATGCTGCGGCCGGCCTCAGTCAAGCACTTGAGATTTCTCCGGTGCTCGCGCGGCTGCTTGTTCAGGCAGGCCAGACAGATATCCCCGAAGCGCGCAGTTTTCTGAGGCCACGCTTGGCTGATCTTGATAACCCTTTTCGACTGACAAACCTTGAAAGCGCTGCCGAGCGCATCATCCAGGCAGTGGAAGCGGGTCAGCGACTCACCATCATTGGGGACTATGACGTGGATGGGGTCACCAGTACCGTTCTTCTCGTCTCGCTGCTGCGTATGTTTGGAGCAAGTCCGCATTACGGCGTTCCCCGTCGACTCACTGAGGGCTACGGGCTCAGTGAAGCTCTCATTGATCGAGCCATTGAGGAAGGAGGGAAGCCGGATTTGCTGATTGCGGTGGATTGCGGGACCAACGCCCACGCTCCGATTGCTTATCTCAGATCGCTCGAGGTTGAGGTAATCGTCGTTGATCACCACCAGGCAAAAAGCGGCATCCCTGAAGATTGCTGCCTAATCAATCCGCACGTCTTGGATGGCGCGGATGAACCCTGGCGCCATCTTTGCACGGTGGGTCTTGTTTTCAAACTGATGCACGGCTTCTTGAAACTACGGCGCGCGACGGGCGATGCCCGGGCCGAAACCATCAAACTCAGTCACTTCCTCGATTTAGTTGCCTTGGGAACCATTGCCGACCTCGTTCCGCTACATGGTGAAAACCGCACCCTGGCCTGGTTTGGCCTCCACCACCTGAAACAAAACCGAAGGGCAGGCATTCGAGCCTTGGCTCAAGTGAGTGGACTCACCCTCAGCCACGACTTCGTGAGTGCGGACGTCGGCTTTAAACTGGGCCCCCGGATAAATGCCAGCGGGCGTATCGACGATGCCAGCCGACCGATAGAGATGCTCTTGGAGGAAGATTTTGAGCGCTGCCTCGATACCGCGAAAATCTTGAATACCATGAATCAAGAGCGGCGATCGATTGAACAAAACATCAGCGAGGCGGCCGACCAGCAGGTACGCGAGCAGTATCATGATGCGCCGGGTTTTGTTCTTTTTGATGAAGGGTGGCACCCCGGTGTGGTGGGAATTGTGGCCAGCCGAATTGCGCGTCGCTACCACCGGCCGTGCCTCATCCTCGGAGCGGAGGGAGCGAATGTCAAAGGTTCGGGACGAAGCGTAGAGTCCGTCGATCTTGTCGAGGTCTTAAAACACTGCACCCAACACCTTGGTCACTGGGGCGGACACCCTATGGCCGTTGGGGTAAGTCTGGAGCAAGCAGCCATCCCTGCGTTTCGAAGTTCTTTCGTCGAGGCCCTGCGGACGCTGCACCCATCAGGCATCCCGGAACCTACCCTTAAGCTGAGTGCATGGATTGAGCCTTCGGAGCTCGGTAGCACCTTGCTGGAAGAGCTGGAAATGCTCCATCCCTTCGGTCAGGGAAATCCCGAACCCGTGCTGGGGCTCCGGGGAATCACCTTAAATAGCCCGCCCCGCCCCTTTGGTAAGGGTCACCACCGCTTCCTCATCCAAACACCGGACGGCTCAGCGGTCACCGTCTTGGCGTGGCGAGACACCTCGCCGCCGCCCTCCGGACAACCTGTCGACTTGGCATTTCGCCTTGCTTGGAATTACTGGCAAGGGCAGCGCTCCCCGCAGGCAACCCTTTTGGCTTGGCGGCCAACCTCAGCCGAATAAGGCCACAAATGCCCAACCCGAAGGCCCGGCGCCTGGCCCATCCCCACAGCGCCTCCGCGCTTTTTGACTCGCTTACCTGTAGCACTTCGCGATAACCATATTCATCCGCAACGCACCCAGAACCATGAATATACTCGTTACCGGCGGTGCCGGCTTTCTCGGCTCACACTTGATTGATCGACTGCTCGAACAAGGGCACGAAGTCATCTGTCTCGATAACTATTTTACGGGAGCCAAAACCAATGTCGCCCACCACTTCGACAATCCCCGCTTTGAGCTCATTCGGCACGATGTGACCGAACCGTTTCGCCTCGAAGTCGACCAAATCTACAACCTCGCCTGCCCCGCCTCGCCCGTACATTACCAGTACAACGCCATCAAAACCGTAAAAACCTCGGTGATGGGAGCGATCAACTGTTTGGGCTTAGCGAAACGCGTCAATGCACGGGTCTTTCAGGCGTCGACCTCTGAGGTTTATGGCGACCCGGATGTGCATCCGCAGCCCGAAAGCTATCGCGGAAACGTCAATCCCATTGGCATTCGAGCCTGCTACGACGAAGGTAAACGCGTGGCGGAAACCCTCTTTTTTGACTACCACCGCCAAAACAAGGTCGATATACGGATCGCGCGTATTTTCAACACCTACGGACCGCGTATGCACCCAGCCGATGGACGGGTCGTTTCCAACTTTATCGTACAGGCGCTCCGGGGTGAAAACATCACGATTTATGGAGATGGCCAGCAAACACGCTCGTTTTGCTATTGTGAGGATTTGGTCGAGGGATTCATCCGCCTCATGAACCACGATGCCATCACCGGGCCGGTAAATCTCGGAAACCCCAACGAATTCACCATTAAGCAACTGGCTGAATTGATCATAAAAAAGGTCGGCGGTTCCAGTGAGCTCGTTTTCGAACCCCTACCCTCAGACGATCCCATGCAGCGACAGCCGGTTATTGATCTGGCACGCGAAGCGCTGGGGTGGGAGCCGAGGGTTCAGCTGGATGAGGGCTTGGATCGCACCATCGCTTACTTCAAAACTATCCTCCAACCGTAGGCTCAATTAATCATCTATGCTATTGCCAGCGTTCAAAACGATTGTCGTCACCGGAGGGGCTGGGTTCATTGGCTCACACCTTATCCGGCATCTGCTTGATCAGAGTGATGTCCGGGTCGTTTGCATTGACAAACTCGGCTATGCGGCAGACAGGATCACGGTGGCAAACCTCCGGGAAAACCCACGCTTTCACCTGGTGCTGGACGACCTTTCTGACGTTAATCGCATCAGTGGTCACCTACGGTCGGCAAACCCCCAGGCCGTTATCCACCTCGCGGCGGAGAGCCATGTGGATCGATCCATTGATGCACCAATTCAATGTATCCAGAATAATGTGATGTCCACGGCGAACTTGCTACAGGCATGCCTGCTTTTTTATCGACGCCAAGTAAAACAGGCCCTCCAGCAGCGCGACAACCGGACCGGAGAATCCAAACAACAACAGCGAAATTTCTTCCGTTTCCTCCAGGTGTCCACCGATGAGGTTTACGGAAACCTTGCCGCGGGCACGCGCAGCGCAACGGAGTATAGCCCCTACGCACCGCGCTCCCCTTACGCAGCGAGCAAAGCGGCGGCGGACCACTTGGTCCGTGCTTGGCAAAATACTTATGGGCTTCCCACGCTCCTAGCGCACTGCTCGAACAACTACGGCCCCCGCCAGTTTCCGGAAAAGCTCATCCCGCTAAGTATTCTAAAATGCCTACGCGAGGAAACGATCCCGATCTATGGGAACGGTGAACAAATCCGGGATTGGTTATACGTCGACGACAGTGTCCAAGCCCTCACCTCCATCCTGAGCCAAGGTCAAATCGGAGAAACGTACCACGTAACGGGAAACAACCAGACGACAAACCTGGCCTGCGTGACTGAAATTTGCACCCAGCTTGATCATTGCCACCCGCGGAGCAATGGAAGCTACACCGACCTGATCACCCACGTTGAAGATCGACCGGGGCACGACCGACGCTACGCAATGAGCTCTGAGAAAACCAATCGACATATGGGTTGGTACCCCCAAATCACCCTCACGGAGGGCTTGGATCGCACCATTCGTTGGTACATGGAAAATGCGAATTGGTGGAAAGGACTCCTCCGGCGCACCGATCATCCTCTACGCCGTCAGGGAAAATCCGGTGGGCTCCACGCAATCTAAAAAACCCTCATCCTCCCTGAAAACGCTTTGCCAATGCGCTTTCGGTAATCTCCTCAAAAGTAGCTTTTCCGAGCGGGTTGGTGTGCGGATTTTGGCAGCGCCATAAATCAGCGAGTAAGCGCCGCACGGCTTCATCCGTCAAACGATCATCCCGCCTTACCGCGTGACTCGCCGCAAGCTGAGCGAAACGCTGAAAACTGGCATCCGCGCCCTTCGCTCCACTCCCTGCGCGGTCTCTCAACTGGTCGACAAAGTCGCGCAGCAACTGCTCCGCCGCTCCCGGCTCCAACCATCCGGGGATCGCTTCGATTCGATAGAAGTGTCTCCCAAAGGGCTCCACGGCAAAGCCTCCCCTTTGCACGATTTTTCGATTTTCCTTAAAAAGACTATCCGTGACGGGCTCAAATTCAATCGGTATGGGAACCAGCAGTCGTTGGGTAACGACCTCACCGTCCTCTTCCGCCGAGAGCATGGCTTCGTAGCGCACCCGTTCATGGGCATGTCGCAGATGAAGGACGAAGAGTCCACGCGGCGATTCAAATAAGGCGTAGCGACGGCCCCAACGACCGATCAGCCGCCAATCCACGGTAGAGACTCCATCAGCTGAGGCGGCAACGGGGGTAGGTGGCGTCTCCGGTCCGGCCGGCGGTTCCGCCCGGCTGGGCGAAGCTTCACTCTTGGAAGCCGGGCGAGGCAGCTGGACTGCGCCGGGTTTACCCGAATCTTCCGCAGGCTGGGTCGCACCGGGGCTGTGCGATGGAACGTGAAGCTGTGGTCTTGGGGAAACGGCAGGTCTCGCTACCTCAGCCTTACCGTGCGGTAGGGTTGAAGACGTTTTCACCGACGACTCGGGGACCCTCCGGCTTGATTGGAATTTTTCCAGGGTCTGTGTCAGTGCCTCTATCAAAAATCTCCGCACCATACCCTCATCACGAAACCGCACCTCACGCTTTGCCGGATGTACATTGACATCGACTGCATCCGTAGGCATCTCCAAAAACAAAAAGGTGGGAGGATAGCGCCCTTTGGTGAGGTACCCATGATAAGCGTCGAGAATCCCGTACCCCAGGGTTCGGCTTTCTACCGGACGGTGATTCACCATAGTGACCATGTCCCTTCGGGTTGCCCGACCAATGCCGGGACGGGCGATCAACCCTTTGAGCTGCAACCCAGTTGAGGGATCCGTGTGATCCACCTCAATCAAATCATTGGCGAGACTGAATCCCCAAATTTCGCCCACCCTTTCACGAAGATCCTTACATGCCGGGGATTTGAAAAGCTCGCGTCCATTATCCAAGACTCGAAAGCCGACTTCCGGGTGAGCCACTGCACACAAGCGGGTGAGGTACGTTATGTGGGCGGCCTCCGTTTGTTCGGTCTTAAGAAATTTCCTCCGCGCCGGAACAGAATTAAAGAGATGGGCAACTTCGATGCAGGTTCCGACGGGCATCCCACACTCCCTGCGGTCGAGCAGGCGTCCACCACTCAAGCGCAATTCAATCCCGTGCTCCAGGTCATCACTCCGCGTCCGTAAGGTAAACTTTGATACACTGGCAATGGAGGGCAACGCCTCTCCGCGAAAACCAAAGGTCCCGACTTGAAGCAAATCCGCGGCCTCTCGAATTTTGCTCGTAGCATGACGCTCCAGCGCGAGCATGGCCGAATCGGGGCTCATTCCACAGCCGTTATCCTCCACTCGAATATAGCTTTTACCACCATTTTTAAACTCCACCTCAATCCGGCTCGCCCCGGAATCCAAACTATTTTCAACCAGCTCTTTCACCACGGCCACCGGCCGTTCAATGACCTCACCAGCAGCAATCTGGTTGGCAACACGATCAGAGAGTATTCTGATTTGCGGACGGCTGGACTGGGAGGGTGATGACGGCACAATAAAGGGTAATCAATATTCAGGACGCGCTTCCATCGTAGTCAATACAAGCAGCGATTTGCAAACCACCAAGATCCACGAGGACGCTGCCCCAGGAAAGCCCCACGCCGAAACCGGACAAAAGATAACGTCCCGTGGAGCCAGAGGTTAACTCCGAGCCACACTCAAAGCATAGTGCCGTCGGGATCGAGGCTGAGCTTTGATTGCCGAAGTTTTCAACCGTACGCATAGGCACTTTTTCAGGGTCTACCTTCAAGCGTTTGGCAATGTTCTGCAGGATATAACGGTTTGCCTGGTGGAGCACGAAGTAATCCACCTTGTCGACCTGAGTCTCTGTGGAGCTCAGCAACTCCTTGATGGAAGCCGGGACGGTCGTGACCGAAAAATTAAATACTGCCGAACCATCCATGTGCAGGTTAATGGCGGCCCGCGAATTACCATTTTCATCCACCACTACCGTGCTGGCTTCTGCACCGTGTGGGTACCGCGCTCCGCCCGCCGGAACTTTCAAAGCATCTTTCCCACGTCCATCGGCATGCACAGAAAAATATGTCGGCCGGGCAGAAGCGTCATGCGCGGCACTCCGGGCACCTAAGAGCGTGGCACTGCCGCCGTCTCCAAAAAGCGGGGCGAGGGCCCGGTCTTGGGGGTGTACCAAGGTGCTCACGGTGTCCCCGGCCAGCAAAAGCACCTTTCCACAACCACCGCTTTCAATCATCATGTGCGCTAACCAAAGCCCGTAAACGTAACCAGAGCAGCCCAAATTCACGTCAAGCGCCGCAGCCTGCGTGCCGAGACCCAGACGCTCGTGCAGTAGGCTGGCATTTCCCGGCTGGGGATGATCCGGCATTTGCGTCACGAAAATGAGCGCATCGACGGAGGCTACCGAACATTGACAGGCCTCGAGGACCTTTTGACCCGCCTCTGTGCACAGGTCTGCCGCCGTCGTCTGCGCATCGACCACCCGGCGTTTGTGTAGCCCAATCGTTTTCTTCAAACGTTCAATCTGAGCGAGGTTCCCTCCCAGCGCAGCCACTTCGTCATCGATGCAACGCTCTTGGCGGGGCGCACAGGCGACCACACCGAGGACTTCCGCCTTATGAAAAGTTGACTTAGCCATGGATGCGTAGGCTGCCGCAAAGC
>PWZW01000119.1 GCA_003567255.1 Puniceicoccaceae bacterium
ACCACCTCCGCATAGTGAAAACCTTTTTCCCCGAGCGGTGCCCGCCCAAAAGCCTGGGTCTCGGCATCTTCGATCGGGTGCTGGGCCAAAAGTCCGTTGCCGTAGGCGAGGGGCCGCTTTCCCTCCCGGCGATTGTGGACACTCATGTAAGTCCAACCATAGTCGGTGGCTTCTCTCAGGTAGGAGAGCAGGTCGATGTGCTTGTTCCAGTGGGAGCTTTGGTCAACTTCCTGCAAGGCGACGATGTCAGCCCCCGTAGCCCGGATCAAGGTGGCGATGCGGTCAAGATTTCTGAGGATGCGGGGACTCTTGTGAAAACCTTGATACAGCGAAAGCCCTCGCCCATGGGCGATGTTGAAGGTCAAAAGACGGGTTTTTCGGTGGCGCGCGTTCATGATGCAGCTTGTAACGCTTAGATAACCCTACTTATATGTCGATTTGGAGCTAATATTGCAAACTTCTCATGTGGAACTGGCTGGTCAACGATCTCTTTGGAACTGTTTTTGATTTCCTTGCGCTGCTGATTGCGTTTCTCCTGACCAACTTCACCGCGATCCTTGGGTTTGTTTTAGCCCTTTTGATTATCGCGCGGATGATCAACGAGAAACGAAACCCCAGTAATTTCTTCGCGTGGTCTTTTGTGATCATTTTTTTCCCCTTTATTGGGGTGCCCTTGTACTTTTTGTTTGGCGGTCGAAAAAGTCGTCGGCTCGCCCGTTTGAAGCGTGAGCTGCAAGTGGTGGTGGACGAAATGGTGGAGGATGACACCACAACCGAAGCCCCCCCAGCCTCCAAGATAGACCAAGCCCCGTCCAATTTACAAGCCGGGCCGCAGGCAGGTCTCTTTGCCGCGACCCCATTTCAGGGGAATCATTTTGAGCTCTTGTCGGATGGTGAGGCGACGTTTGCCCGGTTTTTGAAAGAAATAGAACAGGCCAAACACAGAATTTGTATCTCCACTTATATTTTGCAGAACGATGCCGCCGGTGCGCCCATCGTTGACCTCCTAGCGGAACGCGCCCGGGAGGGGGTGGATGTGCGCGTTCTGGTCGATGCGCTGGGTTCTTGGAACCGGACCGGAGCTATCCACAAAAAGCTGAAGGCAGCAGGCGGACGCATGGCGAGGTTCATGCCGGTGCTGCCGATCCAAACCCACAGTTCGGCAAATCTTCGAAACCACCGGAAAATTGCGATTTTTGACGACCGCCGGGCGATCACCGGTGGTCAGAATATCGACACCCGTTTTATGGGACCGAGTCCGACCAAAACCCGGTTTACCGACTTCAGCGCCTTCATCGAGGGGCCGGCGGTGGCTTCACTCAACCGAATCTTTGTCTCGGACTGGGCCTTTGCCGCGAAAACCGCCCCAGCCAAAGATCGCGAAATCCTGGCCTACGCCCCCCCTGAAGTGGGAGATAGCACCATCGAAACCATCGCCAGTGGACCGGACGTCGCCGGAGACCCCCTCTGGGAGCAAGTGGTCCGTATGGTCCAGGAGTGTCGGCATCATCTCACGATCGTTACCCCTTACTTCATTCCCGACGAAGTGCTCTTTCAGTCCCTGATCGTGAAAGCGCATACAGGGCGTCAAATTCGAATCGTTTTGCCCTTTGAATCAAACCACAAGATTGTCGACATCGCGCGGTATCACTACCTCCGCAAATTGCATGCCGCCGGGGTTAAAATTCTCTTCTACAAACCCCGGATGCTTCATGGAAAACTCATTTTAGTGGATGACCACGTGGCGATGATGGGGTCCGCAAACATTGATATGCGCTCCTTATTTGTGAACTTTGAAATTGGGATGTTTCACTATACCCGGAGCGACATTCAATCGCTGACCTACTGGACTGAACAGATCATTCAGGATTCGGTGAACTTCGAAGCCTCGCCCCGCGCCGACCTCGGGCAGCGTTCTAAACTTGCCGAAGACTTCGTTCACCTTCTGGCTCCCATGCTATGACCCTGTCGACCTTCTCAAAACGGCTCACCTTAGCGCTTCCCCTCGCGGTTGCCCTGCTGGTGGGCGGAAGCGGTTGTCAGCCGGGGGAGACAAGGGTCGAAGCGGGCAATCGGGCCCAGGAGCTCTATGTCGGTATCGGAGCTGAGCCCGCCACCCTCGATCCCCACCTCGCGGTCGGTGTGCCCGAGTTCAAGGTGCTGCTCGCGCTCTTTGAAGGCCTTGTAAAGCGCGACGCAAAAACGCTCGAAATCAAGCCGGCCGTCGCGCGCTCGTGGGAAATTTCGGAAGATGCCACGACCTACACTTTCCATTTCGATCCGGATGCCCGCTGGTCAAATGGAGACCGCGTCACCCCGGAGGATTTTCGCTTTTCGATCGAGCGTATCCTCAACGCCAACCTCGGCAGCAGCTACGCTAAGATGCTTTTCCCTCTCCGCAAAGGCGAAGCCTACCACCGCGGAGAGGTTGAGGATTTTGACGAGGTTGGTGTCCGTATCCTCGATCCTTATACGCTTGAACTCACGCTCGAGTACCCACTCGCATATTTTCTCGATCTGCTCGCCCACGGTGCCTGGTATCCCGTCCACCCGCCGACTATCCTCGCCTACGGCAATGATAATCCGCACGACCGCCTTGCCCGCTGGACGCGCCCCGGCAGGCTTGTCGGCAATGGTCCCTTTCAGCTCGCCGAGTGGCGCTTGAATGCCGCCCTCGTCGTGCGCCCAAACCCCTACTTCCGCGCCGCCGATCAGGTCCGCCTCAACGAAATCCATTTTCATCCGATCCAGGCCGACGCCGAGGAGCGCGCCTTTCGCAACGGCTTTCTCCACTACACCAGCACGGTGCCGCCTCACCGCGTACAGTGGTACCAAACGAACCAGCCGGAGGATATCCGTTTTGATACCTACCTCGGCACCTACTACTTTATGTTTAACACCTTGACTCCGGGCTTGGAAGATCCTCGAGTCCGGCGGGCGCTTTCGTTGAGCATCGACCGCGAGGCCATCACCCGCGCCATCCTGCGCGGCGGCCAGAAGCCCGCCTACCATTTCACGCCACCCGATACCGCCGGGTACACCTCACCGAGCACCGTCCCGCATGATCCGGAGCGAGCCCGTGAGCTGCTCGCGGAGGCCGGATTTCCGGGGGGAGCGGGCTTTCCCGAAATCGAGTTTCTCTACAACACGAGCGACGCACATCGCAGCATCGCGCTGGCCGTCCAGCAAATGTGGCGACGCGAGCTGGGCATTGATATCCGCCTCTACAACGTGGAGTGGGGCGTCTATCTGGCGCGCCGCCGAAACCGCGATTTTGAAATGATGCGGGCCGGCTGGATTGGGGATTATAACGATCCCTCCACCTTCCTCGACCTCTTTACCGCTGGGAGCAGCAACAACTTCAGTGGTTGGTCCGACGATGTCTACGACGAGGCCATCCGCGCCTCCCGCCGTACGCTCGACCCGGAGCAAAGAGCCGCTTACTTCGCCAGGGCGGAGGAAATTCTGCTGCGCGAGGGTCCCGTTATCCCAGTTTATTTTTATGTGAATAGTTTGTTGATCGATCCCGCGGTTGGTGGGCACCATCCCAACGTGCTCGACTATCACCCATATCAACACCTCTACCTTCGTCCGCCCGGCGGTTCGGGAGCTACGCCCTGATGTTAGGCTTTATTTCCAGACGGCTGCTCCAGGCGATCCCGACACTGTTTGTTATCGCGACCCTGACTTTCTTCCTGATCCGCCTCGCGCCCGGGGGGCCGTTTGACGGTGAGGTGGAGATTCCCGATGAAGTTCGTGAGCGGATCGAGGCCCACTACGGCTTGGACCGTCCGATCATCGTGCAGTACTTCAGCTATTTGGGAAACGCACTCCGCGGGAACCTCGGTCCCTCCACCTTGCAGGTTGGCTGGGATGTGCATGAGTTGATCGCGCAGGGGTTTCCGGTTTCCCTTGAGCTTGGACTCTGGGCGATGGTCGTCGCCTTTGCCATCGGCATACCGGTGGGGATTTTAGCCGCCGTGTATCGACACCGCAGCTACGCTCATTGGTTGATGGGTTTTGCCATGATCGGGGTCTGCCTGCCGTCCTTTGTTTTTGGCCCGCTCCTCCTGCTCGTTTTCAGTTCATACTTGGGCTTTTTCAATCCTCTCGGCTGGGAACACGCGAGCGATCGGGTGCTGCCCGCCCTCACGCTCGGGATGTTTTTTGCCGCTTACATCGCCCGCCTCGCGCGTAGCGGCATGCTCGAAGTATTGCAGCAGGACTACATCCGCACTGCACGCGCGAAGGGGCTCAGCGAGCGTATCATCATCATCCGGCATGCCACGCGGACCGCGCTCTACCCGGTGGTTGCCTTTCTGGGACCCGCCTTTGCCGGAGTGATCAGCGGGTCATTTGTCGTCGAGTCGATTTTCTTCATTCCCGGACTTGGCACGTTTTTCGTGAACGCCGCGTTGAACCGCGATTACACCCTCGTCCTCGGCACGGTACTTTTTTACGCCGTTTTGATCCTCAGTTTAAATCTGCTTGCCGACCTCATTCAGGCCTGGCTCCAACCAAAAACGCGCGATGTCTGAAGCCAGCACCCTCATCCCCGCAAAGGATAAAAACCCCACTGCGGGCGCGCTGCAGCCGGGTGTTTGGCGGCGATTGCGAGCAAACCGAGCTGTCTTCATCGGCGGGGGGATTTTTGTTTTTATCGCGCTCCTCTGCCTCTTGGGGCCCTTCTTCTTCCAAACCTCTTATCAAGATACCAACCTCGATCTCGGTGCGACGCCCCCCAGTGCCACACATTGGTTTGGCACCGATGACCTCGGGCGCGATCTTTTTATCCGTACGCTCTACGGTGGTCGGATCTCCATGGCGGTCGGATTTGCCGCCACGGCGGTTTCTCTCGTGATCGGTCTTGGGTATGGATTGCTCGCCGGTTACGCGGGCGGACGAACCGATGCTTTTATGATGCGCGCAGTGGACGTGCTCTATGCTCTCCCGTTTCTGGTGATCGTTATCCTGCTCACCGTTGTGCTCGGGCGCAGCGTCCTGTTACTGTTCCTCGCCATCGGCCTGGTGGAATGGCTGACCATGGCCCGGATTGTGCGTGGGCAGGTGCGCGCGCTCAAACAACAAACCTTTGTCGACGCCGCCCTGGCCTGCGGGGCTTGGCACGGGCGCATCATCGTGCGTCACATCCTGCCCAACACCCTCGCGCCCGTCATTGTCTACACCACGTTGACCATCCCTTCGGTCATCCTGCTCGAGTCGGTTTTGAGCTTCCTCGGCTTGGGCGTGCAGCCACCGATGAGTTCCTGGGGCGTCTTGATCAATGAAGGCGCGGAGAAGTTGGATGTTTATCCGTGGATGCTCATTTTCCCGGCGATCTTTTTCTCCGCTACGCTGCTGACCTTGAACTTTATTGGCGATGGCTTGCGGGATGTTTTGGACCCGAGGGACTGAGCCTGCGCTGGGATGCTTTGAAACGCGCTAAGATTTGAGCTTCTGAGTTGAATGTTTCCCAATCGACGACGAAGCTCTTCGGCATGATCCTCGCCGCTTCGACCACGTACCTGGACTTTTTGCCGTCTTCTTTCGCCTACCTCGCGCATCTACTGATTTGGGGAGGGCTGGTCTTTGGTTTACAATGGGCGGTGGGGTATAAAATCCTTCGACGCCACGCTAAGCTCATCCTCAAGGTGACCCTCATCTTGGGGACCTATTTGATCGCGACCGACGTTGTCGCGGTTTATTATGGCGTTTGGTTTTTTGATCCTAACCTCATTCTTGGGATCAATCCACTGGGTGTGCCGATAGAGGAGTGGCTGTTCTTCTACCTGACGACCGCTTTGGTTGCACAAACCCTGATTCTCTTTCTTCCTGAGCGGTGGCGGCTTCCCGCCCGGGCGGAAGATTGATCCGTTGTAAAAATTCCAAGTGGGGTGGCTTCAGGCTTTGGGGGCTTCTTCAAGGTGGGGGCGGTATTCAGGGATGAGCTGCTTCACCAGAAGTTTGATTTCGTCATTAGACAAATGCTCGATCATTTCGGGAGTACATCTGGCTAGAAGTGCGCTCAAGGGCTGTGTTGTGGATGCATTATTCACCTCTAGCCGATTAACCATCGGGTGGAGGGTGGGGGAGAGGGCCTCGTTCAGATGGTGGAGCTCTTCGCTTAGCTTTTCACCCGGTTTCAGGCCGGTGAATTGGATCGCAATGTCGATTTCGGGTTTGAGGCCGCTGAGCTCAATAACCTGACGGGCGAGGTCGACGATTTTGATGGGATCACCCATATTGAGAAAAAAGATTTCCCCCCCCTCACCCTGGCAAGCGCATTGCAGGACGAGGCCCGCAGCCTCATTTACCGTCATAAAATATCGGGTCGCCTCCGGGTCCGTGACCGTGAGCGGGCCCCCCCGGATCAGCTGGCGGCGAAAGATTTGCACCACACTCCCCGAGGAGCCCAGAACGTTTCCAAAGCGGACCGCCATGTAGCGGGTGTGGCCCGCACCTTCTCCCTGTAGCGCAGAAAGCGAGAGCTCGGCGAGTCGTTTGCTGGCACCCATTACGCTGGTCGGGTTGATCGCCTTGTCCGTCGAAACCAAGACAAAGCGCGCGACCGCATGCTTGCGAGCCAGTTCAGCGAGCGTCGCGGTCGCAAAAAAATTGTTTTTCAAGGCTTCCGAGGGGTTGGACTCCATGAAGTGGACGTGCTTATGAGCCGCCGCGTGGAAGATGAGCGAAGGACGATAGGCGCTTAATAAGCGGTCCATCCGGGATCGATCCTTCACGTCCGCCACCACGAGCTGCATCCCGTTCTGGAGCGGAAGGCGTTGCTCGAGTTCAAAAAGGGCAAACTCGTTTTGGTCGACCAAGATGAGGGCCTCTGGCTCAAAATCGATGATCAGCCGGGCTAACTCACTGCCAATACTTCCGCCGGCGCCCGTGACCATGACCACCTGCTTGCGGATAAGTTGGCCAATCTCGTCGGTGGATAGGTTTGCCGCCTCGCGGCCGAGCAGGTCGGCCACTTCAATCGGGCGTAGTTGCGTCGCGCGCGCCCGGCCATGGACCAGATCCATCAGCGCAGGCACAATCTCTACCTTAATGTCGGCTTCTTTGGCGAGCTTTGCGGTCTCCCGGACCTTGTTGGCCGAGGCCGAGGGGAAGGCGATGATAATCCGCGTAGCAGAGAATTGCCGAGCCACGGAAACGACATTTTCGACGGTATCTACGATGGGGACCCCGTGCACTGAATGTCCGAGCTTTGCAGGATCGTCGTCGACAAAGGCCACAGGGCGGAGCCCAAAACGGCGTTTTTGCAAGAGCTCTGCGCAAAGAGTCGCACCGACCTCGCCCGCACCCGCGATCAGGACTCCCTCGGTTTCCGGGCGTTGGTTAAAGCGTTTCCATCCCCGTTCTGATTTGAGCCTCAACCCCATCCGCACACTGGCGATTGCCATGAATGAGAGGAGGAAGTCGAGGATGATGACCACTCGCGGAGGAAGCTGTGCGCCACCCACCAAAAGCCATGCCGCGGCGAGGATCAACGCCACCGCAAAGAGCGCCGTGAATAATCGAAGGGCATCGGGAAATCTGAAAAACGAAAGGATGCAGTTGAACTGGCGGCCAATGAAAAGGGCAAGCAACTTTAAGGGAATCAACCAAAGTACCGTTTGGGCACGGTTTTGCCGGTGGTGATCTTCAAT
>PWZW01000187.1 GCA_003567255.1 Puniceicoccaceae bacterium
CAAGCCAACGTGCCTTGCGCCCATCCGAAGTTTCGGGTCCCCGCACGTTCGGTGAGACCACCAGCATTGCATCGGTCAGCTTCTCCTCTGGCTTGATAACCTTATCTGGAAGCATGTCCGACCTTAACCTTTCCCGTGGCAACACCGTCACGCTCGTTTCCGGCATGCAACCCGTGGGTAACATTCAGATCGCCGGCGAAGAAGGTGGAGTGACCATTGCGAATATTCTTCCGGGTTCATCCCGCACAGGAATGAGTGTCGGCACTGAAGTCCGCATCCTGAGTCGCTAAGCGTCTAAAACACTTCTATGAAAACCCGTTTCTTCCTATTCCTTACGCTCAGCTTTGCGACCATTTCACTGAGCGGTTGCTTTGATCGGTCAGTCGATGAACAATCAATCCCATGGGGACGTCCCGCCTCTTGGGAAGATCAAGGCCCTGGTATGGGTGGATTTTAGGCTCGTGGCACTAAAGCACTCCTTAATTTAAACAAAAACCGCCGAAATTGCTTCGGCGGTTTTTTATCTTTATGACCGAAGGCTCTCTAACTCTGGTAGCAACTCCGATCGGTAATCTTGGAGACTGGACCCCCAGAGGCTCGGAGGCAGTTCAACGGGCCGACCTTCTGGCCTGCGAGGACACGCGGGTTACACGTAAACTCCTCGATCACCTCGGCTTAAAAGTTGAGGCACGGTTTATCTCCTATCGTGAACAAAACGAGCTCACGCTATCGGTCGAGCTGAGCGAACAAGTCCAAGCCGGAAAACACATCGTCCTGATGGCAGACGCGGGGACCCCGGCAATCAGCGACCCTGGCTTCAGGCTGGTCCGAGAGTGCCGGAAGCGCGGACTTTGTGTCACCGCCACCCCGGGGCCGAATGCCGCCATCACTGCGCTTGCCATCTCGGGACTCCCCTCAGACACCTTTTTATACGCTGGCTTCCTTCCTCCCAAAGCCGCCGCACGACGCCGTTTTTTTAGTGAGCACCAGAGCGCGGAATACACCGTGATTTGCTACGAATCCTGCCACCGCATCTTAAAATTTTTAGCTGATGCGGAAGCGGTATTGGGTGCCCAACGCTGCGTCTGCGTCGCCAGGGAACTGACCAAGCGCCATGAAACTGTCTTTAGCGGACCCCTCGGTTCGGTAGGCCCACTGGTGGCGCAACGCAGCCAAAAGGGCGAGTTTGTCGTCCTCATTGCCAAAGCCAGTTACGAGCTCTAGCGATTCCGCTGAGCGGCGCTTTCCTAAATATGGGTACCCTGCTCCCGTACAATTCGACGGAAGACTTCAAGGAAACGACCAGTGATCGGGCCGGGCTTCCCTTCACCAATCGGGCGGGCGTCCACTTCGACGATGGGTACGACCTCGGCAGCGGTTCCCGTCAAAAAGAGTTCCTCAGCAATCCACACATCATAACGGGTTAAATTAGCTTCCCGAACCGGAATACCGAGTTCCTCACCAATCGCAATGACCGCATCCCGGGTGATCCCCTTGAGCGCACCCGCGCTGGCAGATGGCGTGATCACCTCCCCCTTGTGCACGACAAAGACATTATCCCCCGTGCACTCGGCAACATACCCCTGATCATTAAGCATGATTGCCTCATGATAGCCAAGATGTTGCGCCTCAATCTTCGCGAGGATGTTATTGAGGTAGTTGAGTGATTTCACCGTTGGGGGTAGTGCCGCAGGATTGCAGCGACGAGTGGGTACGGTGATAATCTTCAGGCCGTCCTTATAAAATTCGGGCGGGTACAGCTGAATAGTGTCAGCAATAATGATCACCATAGGTTGCTTACAGCTGTGTATGGACAGCCCCAAGCTTCCTTCACCGCGCGTCACAATAAGGCGGATATAACCATCACGAAGGTTATTCGCGCGGCAGGTTTCACACACTGCCTTCGAAAGCTCCTCCCGCGACATCGGGATATTAAGCATAATCGCCTTCGCCGAGTACTCCAAGCGCTCCAAGTGCTCTTCCAGCTTAAAAACGCAGCCATCGTAGATCCGGATGCCCTCAAAAATACCGTCGCCGTAAAGCAAACCGTGGTCAAATACCGATACTTTGGCGTCTTCGCGCTCAACCAGAGAGTCATTCAAGAAAATTTTCATCATGTTTGTTTAAAATTGGCAATCCCCTGCTTGTCTAGCCTGCAATCTGGCCCAACTCAAGTCGTCCATTCCGATTGCCTCAAAACTCGGGCGCGAGGACCAGCCGAAAGCCAGTATTGTAATTTTGGTGAGCGCGGTTAATCCGGTCCCGCGAAGCTGACCTTGATCGCTCGGCGGAGTCTTCCCAGCCACCTCCACGCACCGGGACAAAGTCGTTAGGACGCTCCTCCACCCAGTCGACCAGTCGGGATTGTGAGGGGTAGCGATCATTAAAATTATCCAGGGTCAGTTCGCGCACATTGCCGTGCATTTCATAAAGACCCCAGGGATTGGCCGGGAAAGCTTTAACCGGCAGTGTTCCGTAGCGATCTGGCGAAGGTCCGGAGTGATTCAGGTCGCGTGGGTACACTCCCCGGAAATTGCCCTGTGCCGGCCGTGCCTCATTGCCCCAGGAAAACGCCGTATCGCCCCCCGCACGGCAGGCGTACTCCCACTCCACCTGAGTCGGCAAACGATAAACATAGCCTTCCGGCAAGCGACCGGCCTCACGCTCTTGTGCAGTTAGTTTTTCAGCAAAAGCGACAGCGTCCAGCCAGCTGATACTTTCGACTGGCCGTTGCGCACCCCGAAAATGGCTTTCGTTATTCCCCCCCAGCGCAGTAAAGAAAGCCTGAGTAACCGTTGTCTCACTCATCCAGAATCCACGTGTCAGCACGCCCAAGGGACGCTCTCCCGAGCCCGACGCTTCATTGGGCAGCCGGTGCCGCTCCATCCTCGGGCTCCCCACCCGAGCTTCTCCAGGGGCGATCCAGACGAATGCAAAATCTTGATAGGGAAAGGTCCAGGATTCGCCCACTGAAGGCGGTTCGATAAGCTTCGGCTCGATCACCCAAACTTCCCGTTCGTTTGCACCAAAGCGGAAGGTGCGCCTGGCTGGTTCATAGCGATCCAAAACCACCTCCACCTCGTAAGGCGTTCCAGGTGCCAAACCCAGTACCTCCCGGGACTCGACCTGGCGGCCATTGATCCTTAAGGTGAACGCACCCTCTCTCCTCAAATCCAAGCGCAAAACGCCCGGCCGAGGCTCCAAGGTGATTGATAGGGTACTCATGGAAGGACCGACCTCCAAGCGCTCCCGCTTTTCCCGGTAATCAGGATGCTGGACCCATAACTCACTCTGCCCTTGGGGCAGGGCAACGCTTCCACTGCTGCCCAAGGTCACCTCGACATCATCTAAACGAAGCCTCAGCCGGGGATCGTCCCGGAGTGATTGGTTCAAACCCAAAACCTCAAGCTCCACCGGAATCATTTTTCGTTCCAGCTCACCAAAATCCAGGTCGAGGACTTCGCCCGGCTGCAAAACGACCTCCCGCTCCCGGGGGTGGTACCCCTCTTGCCGAAGCGTTAGCCGGAGCGGTGCTCCGATACTGAGCCCATCCACCCTGAGCGGAGGAGTGCCCAAGCGTTCATCACCCAGAAACACCGAGGCGGTTGCCGGTGAACCGCTCACCTCGAGCCCTCCGGGCAAGGGCATCTGCTCAGCGCGTAACTGCATGCGCTCCCCCGCCTCCAAAGTAATGTCATTAAACCGCACCGGTGAGAAATTCGGATGAATCACTTCCAAATCGTAAACCCCTGCCATAACCCCCTCGTCCAAGTCAAGGCGCCCTTCTGCCCCTACCTCACCGTACTGGACCCACGACTGCACCCCGTCCCCCTCGTCCGCCGAACCGCGCAAAAACACCTTGGATTCGGGGTGGGCGAGCACACGGGGAAGTGCCCAGTCCGGCTCAAGCACGACCTCTATCTCGACTAAATCGTTCGACGGGCGGAGAACCACGTTCTCGGGTTTGTATCCTTCCGCACGCACGCGCAGGCGCTGAATACCATCCCGCACAGTTAACCTTAACACCCCGCCTTCCCCCACACGCAATCGGCGCACCGAGGCTTCCATGGCTTCAACCACCGCAACCTCTGGTGAAATGCGGAGCAAGTGAGTGGCGGCGGCAGCGTCGGGAGAGACGACGACTGGGCGCGGGCCGATTTGCGGCTCCTCTGCCCCGCTACTGCGCGCCCAAAGCGAAAAAAGCACTCCCGCGACCAAGACGAGAAGCAAGGCAGAAAGCAGAAAAATGTGGCCCACCAAAAATCCGTTGACCTTAACCAGGAAGGCTTGGATTTTCCGTTGAAACACAGTTCGTTCACTCTTTTGCCGGCGGCCTTCGAGGTGCGCGATAAAGTCATCCATCGTGCTCTGCCTTGCCTTCGGATCCCGCGATAAGCCTTGGAGCAAGACCGCATCCCAAGGTTTTTCGAGCTCCGGATTAAACGCACTGGGCGGCTCAGGAGAGACCTCTGGATGGACACCGACCAACAAAGTGTACGCAACAAAAGAAATTCCATAGAGGTCGGAGCGCGCGTCAGGCAAGTTTCCCCGCCGCATCTCCGGGCTGAGTCCCTCCACCGGATCCAGCAAGCGGCTCCGCTCCTCCTCGATAATGGGAGGTATACCCGCAGAGGCTAACCGTTCAAAAAGCGGACGCCCCACAATCTCATACAAACCGCCCCCCCACAGCCGGAAGTTTACTTCCCCATCTGTCAGGATATTTGAGTCGGTCAAACTGTAGTGATGGATCCCCTCACGGTGAAGGCGATGCAGTGCACGCCCAACCGTTTGGACACATAATTTCACCTTTCCCGGAGCCATGGTTGCCCCTCGGTTCACCTGCGGCGGGCCTTCTTTTTTATCGGCAACGTCTTCCGGTTTCCCCATGGAAGCATGCATCGGCACGGCCAAGACCTCGGACTCCGCTTCGAGCGCGCCCGCCTCACCCGTCCCGCCGCGCTCCTCTGGCGTGGGAGCTAGTTTATTTTGGGCCAAAAAATCCGGTAGGCATATGCCATGAAACCCTTCGTAAAAGATGCAAAACCTGCCATCCACCTCCCGGTAATCTTTCAACTCAAGCAAGCCGGGATCCTTGATCTTTTTGAGGCGTGCACAAACGTCATTAAACCTCGCGCTGAAATCAGGATCTGACGAAACCAACTTAGGAAAAACCAGCAACATCTGGTGTTCACCGCTGTCCACATTGGCAACCTCATAGAGGCCGCAAAGTAGGTTGTAATTAAGCCGAACAACGATCCTTTCGCCGCCAATAATGTCGTCGGGCGAAAAAACATCCTCGTCCAGCGCATCTGAACCAAAAGGAGATGCCAGAAATTCTTCAGAGTCCATCAGGCTTAGGGAAAGGGAAAGTTAAGGTTGGGGGGCACGATGCCACGTTTTTACGCAATGGAATTTGCAAAGCTTTGTAAATCGTATTCCTACGGTCCAGTTACTGCAGCAATTTCATTGCCGGACGAACACCGCTACCTTTAGCCTGCATGAAATGCCCGACTAATCTCGGCTTAAAAACACTTTTGGTCCATAACCTGCCTACATTCTATCTGCGAGACAAGCACGCCAATCATTTAAGATGCCAAGTATTCTCATAGTTGATGATTCTCCCGGAGTTCACGAAACGCTCCGCACCCTACTGCGCGCGCAGGGCTTTGACACGGTCTTCTTTCGCTCTGCGGAGGATGCCTTCGAGCGATACACCCGGGAGCAGTTCGATGTGGTCTTGACCGACATCTGGATGAAACCGATGAACGGCGTCACCCTCCTGAAAAAAATCCTTCGGGAAGATCCTTTTGCGGTGGTCGTTATGATGACCGGCTTCGATTCCAAGGAATTCGTCATCCGTTCATTTAAAAACGGCGCCTTTGACTATCTTGAAAAACCTTTTCGATTTGAGACGCTCACACAGACGCTCAAGGCGGCGATTGAAGAGCGAAAGAAGCGCCTGGAGTGCAAAGCCTCCGGAAATCCCGGTATCTTCATCCAAACAACGGCGGAAGACGACGGTACTCAGCTTGAGGACGAACGCAGGGAAATCGAGGGCACGCGGGAAACGCTGCAACGCCTCGAGAAACAAATTAAAAAGCGTGAATTGCAGCTGAAGGAAAGTGAGCAAGCACTCTTTCGGCGAAGCGATGAACTCGCTGCCCAGCGAAGAAATCTCGATGCGGAAAAGGAAAACATCGATGAAGAGATCAAGCAGCGGCTCCAAAAATACGACAGCCTCAATGAAGAGTTGCTGGAAAAAGAACGCTATCTGGAGAAAGCCATGAACACGCTGGGCGAGCGCGAGAACGAACTTGCGCGTCGAGAGGTCAAGCTGCAAGAGTCCAGGGCTGAACTGGAAGCGGCCCAAGAGATTGATACCGATGCGGTCCTCAAGGAAAGCGGAAACGGGGCCCTTAGCCCGGACACCGCAAAAATGCTTAAAGATTTGGAAATGCGTGCCCAACGCCTCGCCGAAGCCGAGGAAGCCGTTCAGGAACGGGAGCAGTTTGTTGAAGAGAGCGAAAACACACTTTTCGACAAGGGCCAATCCCTGCAGGAACTGGAGACTAATCTAGAGCAAATGCAAGATGACCTCAACAGTCGGGCGAAGGCTATCGAAGCTTTGGAAAAGAAACTGACTGAGGCCGCTCGTGACGGGGCGGAAGCTCCCCTGGTGGAAGCGCTCAAGCTTGAGCTCGAAGAGAAAACCGCTCGCATCGCCGCCCTCGAGAGGGAATTGACCAAAGAAAACGCCTGAAGGTTAACCTGACGTTCGCCGCCAAATGGACGCCTGCGCGAAGCTGTATTGATATTTTCTTCGGTGCTCGCGAATGATGAAGGGCATGTCTTCGACAGAGATGAGATCGAAGTGTCCACTTAACGCTTTGCTCAACCCCTCAAAGCCGCTCTGGCCAGGCTGACTCAGCCAACGCGCTTCCGGCGTGTAGGCATCCATCCAGGTGAGCGGTGTGGTGATGAGCAGGGTCCCTCCCTGGTTAAGTAAAGCAGGTAAACGGTCGAGCAGGAGCTCCGGCTGATTCAGGCGGCAAATCAGGTTACACGCCAAAACGAGATCAAACACTCCAAGATCGGCCGGCAGCGCCTGGGCATCCCCCTGCGCAAAATGCGTCGTTTCAGGCGATACACCTTCAGGTAGCGCAACTTCCAACTCAGTGAATTGCTTGCCCTCTTCGTGGCGTAAACAGGTGTGCCGCCCTTCACGTCCAATTTTCTGCGCTGCGCTGGCAAAAGAGCCGGAAAAATCGATACCTATACTTTGATCAAAGGTCCGGCTTAGCTCAAAAGTAGCGCCCCCAACGGCACAGCCAAGATCGAGCGCCCGCCGTTTGGGACGGGCGCCATGCGCGCTTAGCGCGGCCTGAGCGCATCGCTGCGGAAAGTTCAGCGCGGCATGCATCCCTTCCGGAAAGGCAAGCTGCTGTTCGGCAGTACCAAAGTGAAAGAGTAAGTACTGGTTGAGCAGATCCGTGGTTTCGTAGGTGTCAGACATGGCCGTAATCTATTTTAACAAGGTATAAAAAAACCCGTCGCCCCGATGGGATGGGTGCGACGGGCTGAAAGGAGCCGACTCTAGACTACCGCAGCCTCAGCGGCGGGCGTTTTCAGTAGTTC
>PWZW01000196.1 GCA_003567255.1 Puniceicoccaceae bacterium
CCATTCGGCCTTTAATTTTTAAGCAGTTGATGGACAGTGAAATATATATGCAAAGTTGGGGTTTTCAAAGGACTGGGAAATGGAACAGTTTATGCGAAAAATGAAGCATGAACATTGACTTCAACCAATACACAGAAAACGCAGCCAAGGCGATACAGGCCAGCCAGGATCTAGCCCGTCAGAAGGGGAATCAAGAGGTGGATACGTGGCATTTACTCTCCGCATTGCTCGGTCAGGGTGGGGGAATCGTTCCAGCTGTGGTTGAAAAAATGGGTATCGGTGCGGGAGCACTTCAGCTCGCCTTGGACCGTGAGCTTGCCAAGTTACCCACAGCCAGCGGCAGTGTCGACGCTTCGAGGGTATATGTATCGGCAACCCTGCAGAAAGTGCTGACCTCAGCGGAACAAGCAAAAGTAGACCTGAAGGACGATTACCTCAGCGTGGAACACTTGTTTTTGGGGCTCTTGGCCAGTGGTGAGGGAAGTAAGCTCGCTGGGTTTTTCAAAAGTTTTGGAATTGATAAGAATGGTTTTTTGAAGGCTTTAAAGGAGCTACGGGGAAACCAACGCGTGACCTCCCAGAATCCTGAGTCGACCTTTCAGGCTCTGGAAAAATACGGCGTAGACCTAGTGCAACTCGCTAAGAAAGGTAAAATAGACCCGGTGATCGGGCGGGATGCTGAAATCCGCCGAGTGATTCGAATCCTTTCTAGGAAAACAAAGAACAACCCTGTCTTAATTGGGGAACCCGGTGTTGGGAAAACCGCAATTGTCGAAGGCTTGGCCCAGCGGATCGTTCGCGGAGACGTGCCGGAAGGCCTTAAAGACAAAACCGTATTCTCCCTCGACTTGGGAGCACTTTTGGCTGGCGCAAAGTATCGGGGTGAATTTGAGGAGCGGCTGAAGGGTGTGCTGCAGGAGGTTAAGTCGAGTGATGGCCGTGTGTTATTATTCATTGATGAATTGCACACCATCGTCGGTGCCGGCAAGACCGACGGCGCGATGGATGCCGGGAACATGCTCAAGCCCATGTTGGCTCGGGGAGAGCTCCATTGTATCGGTGCGACGACACTGGACGAATACCGCAAGTACATTGAGAAAGACGCAGCCCTGGAGCGCCGTTTTCAAACGGTTCAGGTTGATCAACCGACGGTGGAAGACACCATTTCCATCCTCCGCGGTATTCGCGAGCGCTTTGAACTGCATCACGGCGTGCGCATCCAGGATAACGCGGTCGTTCAGGCCGCGCGGCTTTCGCACCGGTACATCACAGATCGGTTTTTGCCAGATAAGGCGATCGACTTGGTGGATGAGGCATGCGCGATGATCCGAACAGAAATGGATAGCATGCCGCAGGAGTTGGACGAGTTAAGCCGACGGAGTTTGCAGCTGGAAATTGAAGAGGCTGCTCTGAAGAACGAGAAAGATGCTGCATCCAAGGACCGCTTGGAAGCCCTCTCCAGGGAGTTGGTTGAAGTGCGGGAGCAACTCGATGTGCTCCGTTCGCGCTGGAATGATGAAAAGGGCCACAACCAAAAAATTCAGTCAATCCGAGAGGAAATTGATCAGACCCGGCTGGCGATGGAAAGGGCTGAGCGGCAATACGATCTCAATGAGGTAGCCAAGTTGCGGCACGGTAAGTTGCCTGAGCTCGAGGCGAGGCTCGCTGAGATGGAGGCTGCAGACCCCGCAGAAAACGCACTATTGAAAGAAGTCGTCACCCAGGATGAAATCGCTGAGATTGTTGCGAAATGGAGCGGTGTCCCAGTCACAAAGCTCTTGGAGGGTGAGCGTGAAAAATTGCTCCGGTTGGAGGAAGTGCTCCACGAGAACGTGATTGGGCAGGACGAAGCGGTGTCTGCCGTATCGGAGGCCATTTTGCGCGCCCGCGCGGGGATCAAGGATCCGAAACGCCCGATTGGTAGTTTCCTCTTTCTTGGCCCCACCGGTGTAGGGAAGACCGAGTTGGCGCGGACCTTGGCTAAAACGCTGTTTGATACGGAGGACAATATCGTTCGCCTCGACATGTCCGAGTACATGGAAAAGCATTCGGTTGCCCGTTTGGTCGGTGCGCCCCCGGGATACATAGGGTACGATGAGGGTGGGCAACTCACTGAAAGCGTTCGGCGAAAGCCCTACAGCGTTGTCCTTTTCGACGAGATTGAAAAAGCGCATCCAGACGTATTTAACGTTTTACTACAAGTCATGGATGATGGGCGGATTACGGATGCTCAGGGCCACACGATCGACTTCAAAAACACGGTGGTGATCATGACATCAAATATTGGCAGTCGCTTTTTGATCGAGGGGGTAAGCAGCGAAGAAATCCCCTCCTCAGTGCGCGAGTCTGTCATGGCAGAATTGCGGTCTGGATTTAGACCCGAGTTTTTAAACCGCATTGATGACATCGTATTGTTCAAACCGCTTTCACTTGAAGAGATTACCCAGATAGTTGATTTGCTCATGGCCGATCTTAATACGCGCCTGGAAGAGCGAAAAATCTCGCTACAGCTCGATCCGGAGGCGCGGACTTGGGTTGCGGAAAGAGGCTACGATCCGGTGTATGGTGCACGTCCCCTGCGCCGTTTCTTGCAGAAGGAAATCGAGAACCGTTTAGCGCGCGCCCTGATTGGCGGAGAAATTCGTGATGGAGCTTCGGTAACCTTTTCGAAGTCAGCAGACACGCTCAAGATGGAAGTGGGCCCGATTGAGTAGAGTTGCTTGAATCTTTCGTCGCCGTGGACGAGGCTTAGGGTGTGAAAAGCGCCGTCTCCCTACAAACCCTTGCAGAGCAGATTGAAGATGAGCAACTCGAGCTTCGGGGGCTTGGCTTTGGGTGGGCAGAAGCCGGCGAGGAAGGGGAGGGACCCGCTCCCAGGAGATCACCTCGGAGGCTTGAATTTGCCGCCGGGCGTGAGGCGGCACGCCTTGCGCTCAGGAGGGTTGGGGGCAATCAGAATGCCGCTTTGGCTGTGGGGCCAAGGGGAATTCCTGAGTGGCCCTCGGGTTGGCGTGGATCCTTGGCGCATTCAAGGGGTTTAGCGATCGCCTTTGCCTGTAAGAGTGAATTTTGTGATGGGGTGGGAGCGGACTTAGAGCATTTTGGCCGACTGCGCCCACGAACTGTATCTCATGTTTGCACACCCCGAGAACTGGAAGGATGGAGTGGCGAAGCGCAAGCGAGGGTGGCGACCTGCTTGTTCAGCCTCAAAGAAGCGTTTTACAAATACCAGTCACCCTTGCTTGGTTTGGCGCCCCGCTTTCAGGACTTGGTGTTTTCTTTGGAGCAAACGGATGAGGCGCATTCGCCCAGAATTCATGTTGTGGCCCGCGAGGGGATTTTAGCGGCCCCGGAACTGGACCCGTTTTTTAAAAACCTGGACTTTCGCTTGTGGCAAACGGATGCCTTGGTTTGCTCGCTGGTTGAACGTCCGAGGGTTTTACGGTGATAAGAAAAACTTATATGTTCTTTGAGTTTTGGATCATCCTTTTTGCTTAAATGCACCTTTGTTGCTTGGTTTTTAAGAGATAGGTCGATAGTATTCCTAATAATAGCAAAGTATTTTATGGGTGAGCAGCAAAGTGTTTTGGTTTTGAATTGCGGTAGTTCATCGCTGAAGTTTGCGATGGTTACGCTCCGGCGAGGAGATGCGTTGGTCGTAGGCCTAGCCGAGTGCTTGGGAAGCCCCGAAGCCCGCTTGGTGATTACGGTAAATGGGGAACGTCACTTTTCAGATCTTCAGGCGGGGGACCATCAAAAAGCGATCGATGTAATGTTGGCACGTATGGTGGAGATCTTTGGTGAGCGACTTCCTATTATAGGCATTGGGCACCGTGTGGTGCACGGTGGAGAGCGCTTTTCGGGACCAGCATTGCTGGATGATACGGTTGAGAAAGAAATCCAACTCTGTGCCACCTTTGCTCCGCTCCATAATCCGGCAAATTTGATCGGTATTCGAGGTATGCGAAAGGCCTTCCCCCGGTTGCCGCAGGTTGCCGTTTTTGATACGGCCTTTCACCAAACGATGCCGCAGGCTGCGTTCATGTATGCGATACCGCATGAACTTTACACTGACCGGGGAATTCGGCGCTACGGTTTCCATGGTACCAGTCATGCCTATATTACATCCGAGACGGTAGGTGTGCTTGGTTTAGACCCTCAAAGCCATGGTCTTGTCACGGTGCACTTGGGTAATGGGTGCAGCGCCTGTGCGGTGTGTAACGGGCAGAGCGTGGAGACCACGATGGGCCTTTCACCCCTTGAGGGAATGGCGATGGGAACCCGTTCTGGAGATGTGGATCCGGACCTGCCCCGGTTCCTTGCTGAGTTGTGTGGTATGGATCAGAAAGCGGTTTCTGAGATGCTCAATCGCCGTTCGGGCTTGTTGGGATTATCTGGAGTCAGCTCGGATATGCGGGCCGTGCTGATCGCTGAGGAGAATGGAAATCAGCGGGCAAAACTTGCCGTAGAAGTATTTGTGCATCGTACGGTACGGGCAGTCTTTTCGATGGCCAGCGCCTTAGCTCGTTTGGACGCTATCGTCTTCACCGGGGGCATCGGTGAGAATTCTGCCGAGATTCGGAAAAGGGTGGGTCGGCGTCTGCGTTTACTGGGTGTTGAGTTGTCGGCGGAGCGAAATGAAACCGCAGCAGGAGGTTCCGTGGCGGTTATCAGCGCGGAAGCTTCCCGTACCACTTGTTTGGTGGTTCCGACAAACGAAGAGCTCATGATTGCGCGCGAAGTCGTTAAGACGATGGATACGCATGGTCAACTGTCTGAGTAATGAACCGTTTCCTTATTAGTTTATGATCCATAAATTTTTTCTTTGTGCCTCCGGACCCAATGCCGGACTAACCTCAATTGCCCTCGGTACGGCGCGGGCGCTCGATCGCCTTGGTGTGCGGGTGGCATTTTGCAAGCCGATCAGCCAGGAGCAACAAGTCGAAACGAGGGTGGACGCGTCGATCTTACTGGCTGAGCACCTTTTCAGCATCAAACCTCCCCAACCCATCAATCTCGCCGAGGCCGAGCGCTACCTTCGGGAGGGGCGGTCCGACGATCTCATGGAGCGGGTCGTCGAGATGGTCGAAAGCCTTTCCGCACAAGCCGATGTGGTGGTGGTGGAGGGTTTACTCTCGACGGAGGGGCAGTCTTTCAAAAATCGCCTGAATAGAGACATGGCGAAAGCTTTGGGAGCCGAGGTGATTTTCGTTGGACAGTATCAATTCGGAAATTACAAGGCCTTTTATCAGGAGGTGGAGGTTGCCGCGACACTCTTTGGAGGGGTCAACCATCCATCGGTGATTGGCTGCATAGCGAACCGTGTAGCCCTCAAAGATGAAAAAGCTCAGGGAGTTGCGAGCAATCTTCCGGTACTCTTCGATGAGGCGGCGAACAGCTCAGAGCGGGACCAAAAGGAAGCGGCCCAGGCAATCCGTGAAGAATGTGAGCTCATCCGTTCAAAATGCCATGTAATGGAGGCGCAGGACTTTTCCTTGCTTGGCTGCGTGCCAGACAACCCGGGTTTGCGTTCGGCGAGGATGGTTGATGTTGCCAACGAGCTGGGTGCACAGATTCTACACCGGGGGAACCTTCAGTCGCGGCGGGTACGTTCCATGGCACTTTGCGCGCGGAACGTGCCCAACATGCTGCATGTGCTTCAACCAGGCGCACTCATTGTGGTGCCCGGCGACCGGAATGATGTGATCATGGCCGTCGCCCTTGCTTCCATTAACAAAGTCCCGCTGGCTGGGCTCATCCTTACCGGGAAGATGGACTTGGATGAACGGATTCTCGATCTTTGCCGTAACGGTCTTGAGGGGACCGGTTTGCCCGTGCTGCGAGTGCACTTGGACAGTTTTCAAACTGCCTCTAACTTGGCAAATATCTCACCCGCAGTCCCGAGCGACGATTTTGAGCGGATCGGACATGTCGTCGATTTCATTGCGAGGAATTTGAATCATGGATGGTTTAAAGAGCGGATCGTACAAAAATTATCCACACGGCTCTCCCCGGCAGCTTTCCGCTACCAGCTCGCATTCAAGGCACGAGCTCAACTAAAGCGAATTGTCCTTCCCGAAGGGGAGGAACCTCGCACGATTATCGCTGCCGCAGCCTGCGTTGAGCGTGGTATTGCTGATTGTGTGTTGTTGGGAGATCCCGAGGAGATCCGACGCGTAGCCGCTGCCAATGCTGTCGTGCTTCCCCGCGAAATGACGCTGATAGACGCCAGCGCTGTAAGGGATCGCTATTTTGGACCATTGATGGAGCGGCGGAAAGGCAAGGGGCTGAGTGAAGAGCGTGGAAAGGAAGCGCTGGAAGATAACGTCGTTCTGGGGACGATGATGCTCGCCCTGGGGGAGGTTGACGGCTTGGTTTCGGGGGCAGTGCACTCCTCGGCGAGTACGATCCGTCCCGCCTTACAGCTCATTAAAACGAAACCGGAGGCCAAGGTGGTGTCTTCCGTTTTTTTCATGTGTTTGCCTGATGAGGTGCTCGTGTATGGGGATTGTGCCGTGAACCCGGACCCGGACGCCAGTGCACTCGCGGATATTGCGATTCAAAGTGCGGAGACTGCCATACAGTTTGGCATTGAGCCGAGGATTGCCCTGATCAGCTACAGTACCGGTGAGTCAGGTAGTGGTGTGGACGTCGAAAAGGTCAGGGAGGCGACTCGACTTGCGAAGGCCCAAAGGCCGGACTTACTGATTGATGGACCGTTGCAATATGACGCGGCCGCAATTCCTGATGTCGCTGAAAAGAAAGCGCCGGCAAGCCCCTTGGGTGGGCGTGCGACCGTATTTATTTTTCCAGATTTAAACACCGGAAACACTACCTATAAAGCCGTCCAGCGCAGTGCCAATCTGATCTCTATCGGACCGATCCTTCAGGGACTTAACAAGCCGGTGAACGATTTGAGTCGAGGCGCTCTGGTCGACGACATCATCTATACCATTGCAGCAACCGCAATCCAGGCGCAAAGCTAGTTCGGGTAAGGATTTTATCTTTGTGCAGGACTAAAAAGCGCCCGAAAGCCAAAGGATCAAGAGTTGGGCAAGCCCGACCACAAAGCCGACGACCGCGCCCATGCGCTCGATCGTTCTGAACTCTCTTCGCGCCACGCCAAGAATGACCTCTTCGAGGTGGTCCAGGTTGAAATTGTTGATATTTTCTTCCATGGCATCCCGAATATGAAAGTCTTTTTCAAACTGAAGTGCCACCCGTTCGAGGAGGGGCCGGGCTTCTCGCCTAATCTCTTCTGCGGCGATCTCCTCAAGGGTGGTGAGCATACGGTCACTCACAAAACTACCTAGCAGCGGGACCGCTTTCAGCCTCGGCGCGATTCGTTGCCAGACGAGGGTGTGTGCGGTCGTGGAAAGGTGGGCATCGAGGTCAACTTCCCGTATTTTGTTGACGATGAGGTGTTGTTGAAGGATTTCCCTTTCAATCACCTCAGCAGCTTCGACCGCGAGTTGTTTATGCCTGCGGGGAATCAGTCCTTGCCAGGTTAAAAACAGGATTTTCTTCGGTTGGCGCGGATAGAAAAGCATTTGAATAGCAATCCAATTAGTCAGCCAACCAATGAGAGCGGTAATAAAAGGAGTTA
>PWZW01000056.1 GCA_003567255.1 Puniceicoccaceae bacterium
CCCCTTGGGCGAGGCACGCAAAGCACTTAAAATTATTTCGGGCCGAGAGATTCGTGCGATTCACCGGTACTGGCTGAGCGAATACCGCGAAGCTTACGAGCCCTCGATTTGGCGCATGATCAACCGCGCCGACAATGCCTCCAGCATGATTATCGACGCAGCCTACGATACGCAAAAGCAGGTGCGCCGGGCGCTATTGGATGTTTTGGAGATCTTTGACTTTGTGGTGCTTCCGGTGTGTCCCATTCCCTCTCCCCGGAGGGAAGACTTTCATCCCGAGATGAGCGAGCAGATCGAGCGACTGCTTGCGCCAGTCAGCCTCGCAGGCTTCCCCGCCCTGACCGTACCCGTTCAGCTCGAAAATGGGCGGAGCGCAGCGGCTCAAGTTATTTACAATCCCTCAAAAGATTACCTCCCCATACGCATCCTTGAGGCAATCTCCCCAGAGCTTGTTGACGATATTTGAGCTAGGGCAAACCCATTCAAAAATCATTCCGGACTGAGGAGGCGCCTCGCATTTCCTCCCAGGAGGGCCGCCCGTTGAGCCTCGGTGAGCTTGGCCATATCCCTCACTTCGTCGACGAACCGCTTCAGCCCAGCCGCGGCGGTATGCTTTGCATAGAGACGCAGCGGAAAGTCTGAACCGAAGAGCAGGTGCTCCACACCAACCATCTCAACCACACTGGGAAAGACGCCGTCTTTGTACAATAAAGGGCTGGCGGCACAGTCAAAGTACACGTTCTTGAGCAAAGGCCGGAGCTTCGGATTGAGGAAAAAGAAGGGCAAGCCACCGCCCCAGTGCGCAAGGATCACCTTGAGTGCGGGATACGTGCGCAACAGCTCAACATAATCCATCAGTGGAGTTTCGACCCGCCCAGGGTATGTGTGCCCCGCCGCTTCGGTAACGTGCAGGCAAATTGGCCAGTCCCTCGCCTGCACCCATTCCGCGAGGTGCCGCCAAGCCTCGCCTTCAAAAGTGAAACCCTGTACTTGACCCAACAGCTCACCCACCCCGCAAGCACCGAGGGCCTCGGCCGCCTCAAGCACCTCCAAGGTAGCTGCCGGCCCCTCGCCCGGGGCGACCGCCGCAAAAAACTTTAGCCGTTTTGGGAAACGCCCTACCCACTCCGCCATCAATTCGTTGTGCCAGTGACAAGTCGCGGCCCGCTCCCAATACCAACCCTGCAAAATCGCCTGATCCACGCCAGCGGCGTCCATCGCCGCAATCAGTTCATCCGCATCGGCCCAGCCCTGCAGTGAGCGTTGGCCCGCGGGTTCGACCAAATCTGCCCAGGAAAACTCACCCCTTACCGAGGCCCATGTCCGGGGGGACTTACCCAAGGCGGACGGGAAGGCATGCACGTGACAATCAATAACCATCCGCCGTGCCCCTTTCCCCGTGCAGCTCTGCATGCATTTGCTCCAAGGCGAGAAAGCTGTCCACCCCGGGGACCGACAGCACCGTACCCTGAAAAAAGTGGATACGCCCTGTTTTTACCGCCGTAAGGTGCCGCCAAAAGCCATCGCTTCGCAGCACTTCGATGACTGCTTCGGGACTTTCGCCGCTCGGCAAACAGCCATCCTTACTGAGGAAAAGCACCTCGGGGTCCGCCTTTACAATAGCTTCTTTCTCAAGCTGAGGCCAAGGCGAAGCCGCCACCGCCGCAAGATTGCTGCCTCCGGCCGCCTCGATCATATCCCCCGGAAACGTACCTTTGCCCGCGCTAAAACGCCCATCGAGACTGTAGAGCAACAACACCCGCGGGCGCCGACTTTCAAGCGCATCGACGGCCTCCGCAACCCGTGCGCGACGATGCCTCAGCTCAGCGACCAGCTGATGTCCGCCCTCATCCGCACCAAGCACGGTACCGAGCCGCTCCAAGTCTTCCAAAATACCTTCCAATCCATCGTGCGCAAATCGCTCAGTTGGTACCCCCAGTGCCTGCAGGCGGTCCAAGGTCTCCACCGGCGTCAGGGAAGTCGCCAAAACAAGGTCCGGACGCAGGGACAGGATTGTTTCATAATCCGGTAAATCCATCCGCCCAACGGAGGGCACCGATTGCCCGCTCGCAAGCGCTGGACAGTGCATGCTCACCCCAACGAGGCGCTCCCCGAGGCCGAGTTCCTGCACCATGCCAGTAAGGCTCGGAGCCAGGGAGATGAGCCGTTGAGGCGTCTCGCGCTCTGCCCCCGCAGCGACCGCACCCCACCAAAGAAACCAAAGGATCAGCAAGCGTACCGACCAATCCCTGAATAAACCCCTAATCATTTTTCGGCCTCCGCACAATGTTTGCAAATACCGGCGTAGATGACCTCACCCCCGGTTAGCACAAAGCCTTTCGGCAGTTCCACCTTTGGTAGCTTCATGGCAATCGGTAGATCGTAGACCAACCCACAAGTCCGACAGATAAAGTGAGGGTGCTCCCCTTTCGCCGAAGGTAGCTCATACCGGCGCGGCTGCCCGGGAAACTCCACCCCAACCATTTCCATCCCTTTGGTGGCCTCCCGGATCGTCCGGTCCACCGTCGCCGCTCCAAGGCGCGGCACCTCTGTCCGCGCGCGCGCCAAAATCTCGTCGCGCGTCAACGGGCGGCCCGCCCTGCGCAAGGCCGAAAAGATCGCGGTTTTTTGTCGGGTTTGTGCCACGAGGGACATCCGATACGAATTCTCCCCGGTATTCAATCATCAAGGCAGCGCTATAAAAAGCCCCAGCCTTGCGGCGGAGACGTCGAATCCCGCACAAACCCGAGGCAAATTTAGCATCTTTTCGCTTGCCTGGGTGAAGCGGACTGCCATGCTCTCGCCTTTTCGCTCACTGCAGCGTCAATCGCGCGGCTTTTCACCTCTTGGAACATCGCGCACAAGTCAACAAACTCATAAACTTAAATCATTAAAGAAAATCATTTCTCCCCGCAGTTCGCGGGGCTTTGAAAAAACATCATGAACATCACTGCAAAAGACCTCCTCGACGCCGGCGTACACTTCGGCCACCAACTCCGCCGCTGGAATCCAAAGTCCCGTCCCTTCGTGTATGCCAACATGAACGGCATCTCGATCATTGACCTTGAGCAAACTTACGACCGGCTCGGCAAGGCTTGCCAATTTGTTGAGGAAACCATTGCCGCCGGTAAGGAAATCCTCTTTGTCGGCACCAAAAAGCAGGCTCAGGACATCCTCCGCGAAGCTGCTGAAAGCTGCCAAATGCCCTACTGCGTCAACCGTTGGATGGGCGGTGGTTTGACCAACTTTGCCACCATCAAAACCTCCCTCGCCAAGTACCGCAAGTTTCTGAAAATGGAACAGTCCGGCGAACTCGAAAAACTTCCGGGTAAGGAAGCCGCTGCCATCCGTCGCCAAATGTCCCGGATGAACCGCAACTTTGAAGGCTTGCTCAACATCGAGCAACTCCCTGCCGCCCTTTTTGTAATCGACACCAAGAGCGAACAGATCGCCGTAGCGGAAGCCAACAACCTCGGGATCCCGGTCATCGGTTTGGTCGACACCAACTCTGACCCTTCCGTGGTCGACTACCCGATTCCAGGAAATGACGACGCCGTCAAGTCCATCCGAATCATTGTGGAAACCATTATGGAAGCGGCCCAGAACGGCCTCAGCCAACGGGAGGCAAAGCGTAATCAAAAGAGCGTCACGCCTTTGGTTCGCGAGCAGATTTTCGAACAACAGGAAGAAGCCGAGGTCACCCTCCCTGCCGGATACGGCGAGGACGAGCAAGCCGCCGAAGGTGAGAAAAAGGAATCCTAAACGGCTCCCCCCGCACCCTTCTTTTAAATAAAGTTAAAAACGACTAATAAAACGCAGACACATGAGCGCAGTTATCTCAGCAAAAATGGTCGGCGAGCTTCGGGAATCCACCGGAGCTGGCTTGATGGATTGTAAAAAAGCCCTGGTGGAAACCGGCGGCGACTTCGATAAGGCAATCGAAATCCTTCGCAAGAAGGGCGTTGCCTCCGCCGCGAAGAAAGCCGGACGCGAAGCCCAAGAGGGTCTCGTCGAAAGCTACATCCACCTCGGTGGTAAAGTGGGCGTCCTCCTCGAAGTAAATTGTGAAACCGACTTTGTCGCCAAGACCGATGCCTACAAGCAGTTGGTCCGCGATATCGCCATGCACATTGCCGCAGTGAATCCGGTCTGCGTCTCCCGCGAAGACATTGACCCGGCCATTATCGAAAAAGAGCGTAAGCTCGCCGAGGCCCAGGCCGAAGGCAAGCCCCCCGCCGCAATAGAAAAGATTGTCGAGGGCAAGGTGAACAAGTTTCTCAGCGAATCCTGCCTCCTCGAACAAGCTTACGTGAAGAACCCTGATCAAACGATCAAGGATGTCGTCACCGAAGCGATCTCCAAGCTTGGCGAGAACATTATCGTTCGCCGCTTCGCCCGCTTCCAAATCGGCGCGTAAGCTTTTGCTGTTAACCTTTCGAAAGAGCACACCGCGCGGTGTGCTCTTTTTTTTGTGCCCAAACGCGGAGCACGATGCCCACCGGAGATTTCACCGCGACGTCCAGAAGATAACCCTGTCCTTGCGGTCTGGGCACTATGCTTGGGCAAGTGGCCCAGACCTCCGGATTCACCCAGACAAGGAATGTCTGGACTACCCGTCGCGCAACAGCCCTCACGCTCCCAGCGGAAATTCGCTCACCACCTGATAATCGCCCACCCCTGGCTGACGACTGCGGTAGAGAACAAAACGATCCACCATGAAAGACGCACTCCCGAAATCCTGGTGGCGCTTCAACCACTGTCGCACGGCCTCGCTTGAGCTATCAGCGCAACGCGCCACCGTAACATGCGGGATAAAGCGCGGATGCGCGAGGGGAAACCCCTGGTTGGCCGCCATATCCTCAATTTGCTTTTGCAGACCGAAAAGGTGCGGATGCCCCCGGCCAAGCCCCGCCCATAAGACTTGCGGGCGCTTCGGCGAAGGGAAACAACCCACACCCTCCAAATGGAGCAGGAAGCGACGCGGCCGCCAAGCCCCCACCTGATCGATAATGGCATCCGTCTGCGCCGTGTCCACTACCCCGAAAAAACGCAAGGTCAGGTGCAGTTTGTGATTTGCCACCGCTCGGTAGCCCGGCATCCCGTCATCCAATGCGCCCACCTTTTCCCGAATAAATCCTGGCATCGGAATGGCAAAAAACAAACGCCGTTGGGGCACGGGATCCGCGTTCGCGGTACTGCGCTGTGTCAGCATGCTTTCATTTTTGACCGCTTCCGCTCCAGCGCAAGCCAAACTATTCAAGCGTAAATCGCCGCATTTCTCCTCTGCGTACCCATGCAGCGGATTTTCCAGCTTCCTTTGCAGCGAAAGCTTGCCAGCCGCAGGTGGAATGCTTGACTCTTTACAGCATTGCGAAAGCAGGTCCATCCCGGCCCGGATGGCGGAATAGGCAGACGCTACGGACTTAAAATCCGTTGACCGCAAGGTCGTGGGGGTTCGAGCCCCCCTCCGGGCACCACTTTTTTGATTAAGAGAGTAATTTTCTCAGCCGCACCGTCGTTTCTTCACGGTCCAGCCGGCTTGCAGCGACATCCATTGTGAACGCTTCCCATTCGCCGGCAGCCAGGTCTTCGGAACGGAGCAACCCATTCTCGGATAGAAAAATCAGGCAAGTGGCCAAGGCAACGCGTTTGTTGCCGTCTATGAAGGGGTGATTTCTGCAAAGGTAGAACATATACGCGGCCGCGATCTCAACCCCATCCACAAATACAGGATTGCCCGATGTAGTTGCTTGGGGAGCCGCAATCGCGGACTCAAGTAAACCTTTATCACGGACACCCATTCCACCGCCATGTGCGAACAGAACCTCTTCTTGGATCGCCAAGACGGCATCCACAGTTGGGTGAACCCAATCACGCATTACGATAAGCGCTCGAACAGTTCACTGTTCTTACCGATCAGGCGCTTCGCGCTATCGCGCGCAGTGTCCGCATCGATGCTGCGTCGCAGCGGCGTCAAGGTGATCGTGCCGCCCTCGTGAACGGTCACATTGACCTCGTCGCCCTCCTTCAGGTGGGCATATTCCATTAACGCAGTGTCAAAGATGATACCACGGGAGTTCCCAATCTTGGAGAGCTTCTTAATCATAGACGTAAAACTATGTATTACACCCATTGCGACAAGCTCAAAAGATTAAAGTACGGACCAAAACTCATTACGACGAAGGTTCTCTCGCCCATCGACTGGGCTCAGGGTCTACGACAGAGGTCGCCAAGGCGCAAAGGTTGGATGGATCCACTGCAATTGCATATAGAACTAGCGTCCCCCACCCTAAGCCCGCGTAACGAGCTTTGCGTTTCTGCACTCTTTTTTATGACCCTGAGCTTAGTCGAAGGGCGAGAGAATAGCCGGACCCAGAATCCATGACCAAAGCTAAAAGCGTTGCCATTGTGCCGCCGTCGAACTTGTATTCTGGAGAATGAACACCGTCTCTCAAAGGCATCCGGCAGTGGATCTGGCGGAGCAGCGAATAAAAGCACACATCGCCCAGCACCTACCAGGCGGCCGCGTGTGGCTCTTTGGGTCGCGGGCCCGGGGCGACGCCTTGCGGCGGAGTGATTTTGATCTGGCGGTTGAGCTGCGAGACCATGCAGACACGGATCTATGGGCCCTCGAAGAAGCCATCCTCGCCGACCCGGAAATTATCTACTCTGTAGATGTCGTCAATTTGGCGTCAGCTCCCAAGGGACTTCGCGAAAAAGTCACCGCAGAAGGGATCCTATGGACAAAATAGATTCAGCGAGACGAGCCTTGGACAAATTTGAGGCGATTCTGCGAGACAAGTCTGGAGACGAAAAGACCAGGGATGCCGCCATCCAACGTTTTGAATTCACCTCGGAAATCTGCTGGAAAACACTCCAAGAAGTGCTCAAACGAAACTACGAGCAGGAAATCCGATATCCAAAAGGTTGTTACGAAACGGCCTTCCAAGTTGCACTCATCAATGAGGAACTGTGCCTGTCCTTAAACCGCACCGTAAAAGACAGAAATCTCACGTCACACACCTACCACGAAGAACTGGCGGAGGACATCTTCAAGCGGCTGCCCGATCACGCTCACGCTTTTCGCGAACTCTTAAAGATCCTGGGTACCCTCGTCGACGAGAACACCTGAAAGCTCGTGGTCTCATCGATACGGTGTATTCGCTCCGTGTCTCGGTGCCTCCAGCGACGCAGGAGCGGGTGGTTAGCTTCAGATGGACCTCGGCACCGGGCTGATATGGAGTCAGGAGCCAGAATTCAGAATTGAAGATAAACGTGCTATGACGCCGACCGCTTCGCCAAAATGTCGGGTACCGAAAAGGCGGAAGTAGTTGATAATCGGCCCCTGCCTCCTATCTCCTGTCTCCATATCCGATCTCCTCCTTCCAAGCCCAAATCCGTGAAAATTGAATATGTGATTTACAATTTTCACGAAATTTATTTGGGCGAGTGTTCTGGATAAACCGGGCGACGCCGAGTGACTGGCATAGCCTGACAATCCACGGAGCAAATGCGAACGTGCG
>PWZW01000031.1 GCA_003567255.1 Puniceicoccaceae bacterium
CGGCCAAAAGCTCACGGATCCGCTGAGCAGGATCGCTCACATTTAAAAGCGGACGATTAGAGTTTCGCGCGGTTCTTTCAAGGATGGTTTCCACCGAAGCGAAAAGGCAAAATACCTCACCCTTTTGCTTCAGTAATACATCCATCCCCTGAGGGATGACGAGGCCGCCTCCGCAGGAAACAACCGTATCGTGGCAAGGATGTCCTGATTCGATAAAAGCTCGCTCCATCTGACGAAAAACTGGCTCCCCCTCCTTCTCGAAAATTTCGGGGATCCGCTTACCCGCACTCCGCTCGATTTCCACATCTGAATCGACAAAGCGGAACCCCAAAGACTTTGCCACGCGCCGCCCGATGGTTGACTTGCCTACTCCCATGAAGCCCACGAGGTAGATATTTGGTAAACTGCGCTTGCTGCCTTGAGCCATAATCCTAGTGTGGTGGTTCAGAAAACCGGAGCGACAAAATTTTTAATTTCCTCAGAAAGCGTACAGAACGCAAACCCCAGGTTTGCGGTTTCTACCCAGATTTTTGCAAAATGACCGATCTCCTCGACACTTCACCCACAATAGTTGACCTGAGCAATGGCTTTCAAGAGGCGTTTCAGAGATCCGTGACCGAACTAAGCAACGGCTTAAAAGGTATTCAGGCGCTCGAACCAATAACTCAAGGGATAGAAGCATTTTCACTGACGCCGGGAAAACACCTAAGACCCACCCTATTTTTGTGGGGCCTTTCGATTTTCGGGAAAGGTGCACAAGCGAACGAGGCCCTTCTCTCCGTTGCCTGCGCTCAAGAGCACTTCCATAATTTTCTCCTCATTCACGACGACGTGATTGATGCATCGGCGTCCAGAAGGGGTAAACCAAGCTTCCACCAGTACTTAATTGAAAACTTTGAGATCGATCCCCAAAACGCCAGACACCTTGCAATCATAACAGGTAACGTCATCTACAGCTTCGCGCTTGAGGCATTTTTACATCCAGACCTAAATAAAGCCAACAGCACTGAAGCGCTTCGCTATTTTCTGCGGATTGCCGGAGACACTGGAATCGGAGAGATTACTGAACTGCTTAACATAGAACGACCGATTATAGAGGTTTCAGAGGGAGCCATTCTCAACACCTACGACCTGAAGACCAGTCGCTACACATTTGAAGCACCGCTAGCTCTAGCCGCGATTCTGAGCGATCGAAGGGATAAATACTTGGAGGCGCTGAGAAAGGTAACCAGCCCGATTGGTGTGGCTTTTCAAATTGAAAACGATCTTCACGAAATAGACCTCTCCCCGGAGGCGGCAGCCGAAAAAGCCTTTGATCTCAGGAGCGGGATAAAGACCCTTTACCTGCGCCGTGCTTTTGGGGAGCTCAACCACAAGCAAAGAAGTGATGTCGAAGGATTTCTGGCTCTTAAAAAGAGCGACGCCTCAGCTTGCGCCGAAATCCTCAGTCTTTTGGATGAAACCGGAGTGAGGTCCGGAATTGAAAGCGCGATAGCAGACTGCTTTGAACGCAGTCGATTGGCTATCGAACAAAGCGACATTTTTTCCGCAACGGAAAAGGCCGCGCTCGCAAAAGTGGTCGCCTTCATACACTCAAAGCGCAAACATTCGGAATCGAAAACAGCAAAAATCTAACTTTAACTTCGATTGAAGAACTCCTGTTGTTTCGCATTGATCGGCAGGGACCTGGCCAGATATGCTCGTGCACACTCGTTTATGGACAAACAAGTCATAGAAATCACCGTCAAAGGCGTCGTGCCAACCAACAACGGTTGCGCTGTCTTTCTTGGTGATAACAAAAAAACCTTTGTCATTTACGTCGATGAACTGATTGGTGCGGCCATATCCAGAGCTATTTCCGGTGAGCAGGCAGAGCGACCACAAACCCATGATTTGATTATTTCAATGCTGAAGGGCTTTGAAGCCAAAGTGGAGCGCGTACTCATCAATGACGTAAAGGAAAGCACCTTTTTTGCTCGAATAATTTTGTCCATGGAAAATGAGTTGGGGAAAAAAATCATGGAGATTGATGCACGCCCCAGTGATTCACTCGCCTTGGCACTGTTAAGCAAAAAGAAAATTCACGTAGCAAAACCGGTCTTCGATGCGGTGGATGACATGACGGAGATCTTGGAACGGATCCTCCGTAAAGAAGACTGATCCGGCAAGTGGTCACTCTATCAAAACACAAAAAGATACGGGCGTTTTTAGGCGCCATGGGTCCGTGGACGGCACTCGCTCCAATGCAGGATGTAACTACCCTTCCCTTCATGCGTATTTTGGGTCGCTATGGAGCCCCGGATATCTTGTTTACAGAGTATTTCAGGGTGCATTCACACTCTACCCTTGAGGTGCACATTGTGGAATCGATAACAAAAAATGGGACGGGGCGTCCGATTTTTGCCCAGATGATTGGTGAAAGCGTACCGGACCTGGTCCGCACCATGGAGGCGCTCCAAGAGCTACCTATCGCAGGCATCGACCTCAACATGGGGTGTCCAGCGCCCAAAGTGTATAAAAAAAATGTAGGTGGTGGTCTTCTGCGCGACCCCGCGAAAGTGGATAGTATCCTTGCTGCCATGCGCGCCACGACCAAGGGGAATCTTACGGTAAAAATGCGCATTGGCTTTGATGATGACCGACACTTTGAGACGCTGCTTGCGCTCATTGAGAAGCATGACGTCGACCTGCTCAGCTTACATGCTAGAACAGTCAAAGAAGGGTATCGAAGCGAAGTGCACTATGATTATATCAAAAAAGCAGTCACTTCGCTATCCTGCCCGGTCCTGGCGAATGGCAACATCACATCTGTTGAGAAAGGCGAGCAAGTGCTCCAGTCCACTCAAGCGGCCGGCTTAATGATTGGACGTTCCTGCATCCGGAACCCGTGGATCTTTGGCCAACTCCGGGACCATTGGGCAGGTAGAGAGTTTTTCCGGCCCCGGCTAAGCGACGTCCGCAGGTATGTTGATGAGCTCTATGAAGAGGTCACCGCTGGAGACATCGAGGAAAAGTTCCGAGTCAATAAGCTCAAGAAATTTCTGAACTTTGTTGGTATCGCGGTTGATTCGAATGGGGAGTTTTTGCACGACATGCGAAGAGTCAAAAATTATGACGAACTTCGCTCTGTTGCAGACCGTCATCTCCTAGCCAATGGCCGCGGTGCTCGGGTCTACCCTCTGGAACCACTTGAGGGACTAATTTCCAGACCAAACTGTGAGACCCCCGAGGGCTGTAGCCTCTAAAACTACACCTTTACGCTCTCCATTGCTCCATTTAATAAAGCCAGGCTATATTTTGAGCACGGAAAGACGGTGTGCTAGTGATGGAGGGGTCGACTTTACCCTTAGGCCCGCGGGTGTGCTTGTTTGTGCGCTTCCTTCAAGCGGGCGAGCGTAACGTGAGTGTAAACTTGGGTGGTGGAGAGGCTTGTGTGTCCCAGTAGCTCTTGGACTGCCCTTAAGTCTGCTCCGTTATCCAAAAGGTGGGTGGCGTATGAATGCCTTAGCTTGTGCGGGGTGATATCCACGGGAAGCTCGGCAACCCTTAAGTACAGTTTAAGCTGACGCTGGATGGCTCGGGGTGACAAACGCCGATGACGCTCGGTTATAAAGACCGGACTGTGTTGAGAAGCATTTTGACCGTGCTCTTGGGAGAATATTTTAATGGCTTGGATGGCACGATGACCCAGAGGGCATAGACGCTCCTTTCCTCCCTTTCCAGAAACTTTGGCAACACCGGATTCCAAGTCTAAATCGCAGTGGTTGAGTCCACATAATTCGCTGATTCGCAGGCCTCCCCCGTAAAAGGCTTCCAGGATCGCAAGGTCCCTGCGCGCGCAGAATGGACTTAACCGTCCATCAGCTCCGAGCCTTGCCGGTGCCTCGAGAAGGCGCAACATTTGCGCTTTGCTCAGAAACTTAGGCAATGGTTTGGGCAGCTTGGGCAGGGTAATTCCAGATATAGGGTTGGTATCCGTGAGCGCCTGTAGCAGTAAGAAACGATAAAAAGCCTTTAATCCGGAAACCTGATTATGAATCGTTCTCCGGGCTAGACCGCGCCCATGAGCGATGAGATATTTCCGTATCTCTTGCTTCTTTATTCGGGGAAGCGGACAGCCTGGAAGATGCTGCGCCGCCCAGCGCTTAAGTGCAATAACCGCAGCGGTGTAGTTCCGTACTGTGTTCGAGGAGAGACGCCGTTCGTATGACAGGTAGTGCTCAAAGGCTTCAATTAAGCCCTCACCAGAGTCAGACAAGGTCGAACCTTTCAATAAATTCCTGAGCGAGGAAGCGGTAGGCGTTTGCTCCGGTGCTGGTGGGATCATACTCAAAGATGGTTTGTCCAAAGCTAGGTGCTTCGCTCAAACGAATAGAGCGGGGGATCAACGTATTAAAGACTTTATCTTCAAAATGGTTACGGACTTCGCTCACCACTTGATGAGAAAGATTGGTCCGCACGTCAAACATGGTCATAAGGATTCCGCCGAGTGAAAGGTCAGGATTCACGCCCGCCTCCTTAAGTTGCTCGACCACTTTAAGGATTTGCCCCAAGCCCTCCATCGCCAAGTACTCGCACTGCAAGGCAATGATAAGATGGTCCGCAGCGGCGAGGCTATTCATCGAGAGCATCCCCAAAGCTGGGGGGCAGTCCAGAATGATAGCATCAAAATCGCCAGTAGTTCGGAGTGGTTGAAGGCACTTCTTAAGCTGAACAAGATAGTTTTTCCGCTGACTGAGTTCGATTTCGATGGCGGCCATATCCACCTCAGAGGGAATCAAAAAAAGATTCTCAGATGCGGTGGGTTTGACCTTGTCGAGGGCGGCTCCCTTACCAACGAGGGGCCCGTACAAACTACCACCCTCAAGCTTTTCGACTCCAAGCCCGCTGGTAGCATTTGCCTGGGGGTCTAAATCGACCACTAAAGTCCGCACACCCTTGTCCGCCAATCCGCGTCCAAGATTGATTGCGGTGGTCGTCTTCCCGACCCCTCCTTTTTGATTCGCAATGGTAAATATTTGGGCTGTCATTAAGGTATAGTGAGTGCGGCTAAAAGCGGAGCGTCCAGCCTAGAGTGCGTTTACTCCCAATCTCGCCAGGCGCAGCTTCTCGGGGAAGTGACAAAACGCGGAGGCACACCCAGCATCCATTTACAAGCACTGCTCTCCCAGAAAATCCCGCAGAATCAGTGTCGCCGCAAGAGAATCAATCTCTCCGCTCGCGCGATTGGGCTTTTTTCGGCGTCCCCGCAGAGATTGCTCCACAGAGTGGCTGGTTAATCGTTCGTCAGCCCGGTGGACCGGCAAGCCGAAGCGGTTCTCTAATTCGACGATAAAGGCATCTACCTCCTTGGCCTTGAAGCCAACCGTTCCATCCATGTTGTAAGGATAACCAACCACAAGTTGATCAATCTTCCGCGCACGAATCACCTCAGCAATGCAGGCGAATCGTTCCTTTTTTGTTGGGGCAACCGAGGGGGCGATGGGGACCGCCACGCCCACCTCATCGGCAAATGCCAAACCAATTCTTTTTTCTCCCCAGTCGATTCCGAGATAATTCATTTAACGCTTTGTTAGCTCAATGTTTTGCTTCGAAGCGCCCGTCTGCGCGCTTTATTAAAACACCCTTCAGCTCTAATTTTATTAAGATGCTGGAAACTTGCCACGGGGCCAAGCCAGCCTTCTCGCCAAGGTCGTCTGGATGAATTGCGTCGCCCTCGGAGAACAGTTGGTAAACCGCAGATTCCTCATCATTTAAATCTGCGTTTAATTTTGCTGCTGATGATTGACGTTCTTCAGCGAGGTCAAGATCGAGTTGAAAGTCTTGTTTGCGGTAGTTAAGCTCTTCCAAGATGTCATCCACTCCTGTTACGAGAATCGCCCCCTCTCGGATCAATTGATGGCAACCGCGACTGGCGACTTGATCAATCCTACCGGGGACCGCAAAAACTTGACGACCCTGCTCCCCTGCAAAACGGGCGGTGATCATGCTCCCTCCCTTCAGATCGGACTCCACCACGATGATGGCTTCGCACATCCCCGCAACGATACGATTTCGCATCGGAAAAGTCTGCCGGTCGGTTCGCCGATCAATAGTAAACTCTGAAGCAACGGCTCCGGTTTTTACAATCTCGCGGCACAAATCGAGGTTTTCCGGAGGATACACCGTCTTCATCCCACAGCCAAAAACGGCGACCGTTTTCCCACCGACTGCCAAAGCGCCTTCGTGGGCAGCGGTATCGGTACCTCTGGCCATACCACTCACCACACAAAACCCAAGCCGGGCAAGGTCTCCGGCGATTCGACGGGTCACCGAGTGGCCATACAAGGTAGCTCGCCGAGTTCCCACGATAGCAACACAAGGTCGGTCAATCTTGTAATCACCCTTCCAATACAGGCCCAAGGGTGCATCATTTAGCTGACGTAACAAGGATGGGTACGCTGCGTCCGTTTGCAAGATGTACTCGAGCCCGCGCTTTTGTATCTCGCTCTCCTCGCGCTCCAAATCGAAATATCGCTTCCAATTTACGATTTTTTCTGCGGCGCTAGCGCCCACCCCGCTTACCTGCTGTAGTCTTTTTGCGGGGCTTTGAAAGAGCGCGAGCACATCGTCCTGAAACGCATCCAGCAAGCGTCGCGTTAAAATGGGCCCGATTTCGGGAAGCCCGTTGAGCACGAGAAATGCCTGCCTTGGGGTTAGCCCCGAAGGTTCGACGTCGGCGATCTTTTGCTCAGGCATGACTGAAAAATTCAAGGCGCCCTGCGCTCGCTAAAATTGATGACGCCCGTTTCATTTTTCCGCGTGGCCTCCGCGTAATGCCGCACCGAGGTAGTCAAGTAACTGCGAAGTCGATATACTCACTTGGCCCTTTTCCCGAGCGAGATACTCTGCGGCGAGCCCATGCCACAAAACCCCGGCAGAAAGCATACTTGGGTAGTCGCTGTGTTTTTGCGCAATCAGGCTGGCAAGGATACCGGCCAACATATCGCCACTCCCTCCGCGCGAGAGGACTGGCCCCCCGCGCAGGTTGAAATTAATAGAGTTCTCAGAGCAGACCGCAGTGAGGGCACCCTTGAGCACGACATGCACTCCGTGGCGGGCAGAATACTCGCGAAGCAGATCAAGCCCACCATCGGTCAGTGTCTTACGTGCCAGCCTTTCGAACTCGCCATGATGCGGCGTAAGGGTAAGCGGGCCAAACTCGGATTTACGTCGATCAATGACTTCAACAATTTCCGGGTAGAGCGCATCAGCATCCAGCACCATGGGCAACGAGCAACGCAAGATCAGTTCTTGGCATAACATGCGTGTAAACCGATCAGCGCCCAATCCTGGGCCCACTAAAACGGCAGACGCCCGATCCACTCGATCCAAGAGCAGGGGCAGGGCTTTAGGCGAAAGCGTTCCGTTGGAAGTTTCCGGCCACGGAATCCACATCGCCTCGGGCAGTTGCGCAGCCAAGTTAGCCGCGACGGAAGCCGGTGCAAAGGCAGTGACCAAACCGACTCCGCTACGCAA
>PWZW01000277.1 GCA_003567255.1 Puniceicoccaceae bacterium
CAAAGCACCTTACATCAACGACTATTTTTATGAGCACAGAAGCCAAAGGCTACCTTGATATGGACCTCCTTCGATTCACCACTGCGGGAAGCGTGGACGATGGAAAAAGCACCTTAATCGGACGTTTGCTGTACGACAGCAAAGCCATTTTTGAAGACCAACTCGAAGCGGTCGAGCGGAGCAGCAAACAGCGTGGTGACGAAAACGTGAACCTTGCCTTGCTGACTGACGGGCTTCGCTCGGAGCGGGAACAGGGGATCACGATTGATGTGGCCTACCGCTACTTCGCCACGCCGCGCCGGAAATTTATCATCGCGGATACCCCCGGACACATCCAATACACTAGGAATATGGTGACGGGTGCCTCCACCGCGAACCTTGCCATCATACTCGTGGACGCACGCAAGGGGGTGATCGAGCAGACCTGCCGCCACGCCTTTATCGCCAACTTGCTGCGCATTCAGCACCTGGTGGTGTGCGTCAACAAGATGGACTTGGTGGATTTTAAGCAGGAGGTATTCGATGATATTGTCGCCTCGTTCAAGCAATTTGCCTCCCGCTTGGATAACATCGTTGAAGTTACCTTCATCCCGGCAAGTGCCTTGTTGGGGGACAACATTGTGGAAAAGTCGGCAAACATGGACTGGTATCAAGGGCCAACCCTGCTTTACCACCTGGAAACCGTTTACATCGGCGCCGACGCCAATCATGTGGACGCCCGCTTTCCCGTGCAATGGGTCATCCGTCCACACTCCACGGAATGGCATGATTTTCGCGGATACGCAGGACGTGTGGCCGGAGGTGTGTTCAAGCCGGGAGATGAGGTGGTTGCCCTGCCATCCGGCTTTACTTCACGAATTAAAGGCATCCACTCAATGGGCTCCTCGGTCGAGGAGGCGTACAGCCCGATGTCGGTGGCAATCACTCTGGAGGATGAAATCGATATCTCACGCGGGGATATGCTGGTGAAGGCAAACAATGCTCCAGAGCCAAAGCAAGATGTCGAAGCGATGATTTGCTGGTTTTCTGAAAAACGCAGCCTTGCCGGGCGCGGAAAGTTTGTCCTTAGGCACACCACCAAGGAGGTCCGCGCGGTTGTCAAAGAGGTGCGTTACAAGGTAAACATCAATACCCTGCACAAAATTGAGGATGATCTGGAGTTCACTTTAAATGATATTGGGCGCGTCTGCCTGCGGACCTCAGCTCCGCTTGTTTGCGATAGCTATCAGCGCAATCGCATTACCGGGAGCTTCATCCTGGTGGACGAGCAGACTAACGAAACGGTGGCTGCCGGAATGATCATCTAAAGGTTGTTTGGTTTCCGGTGCGAAACCCTTGCCCATGAGCAAGCTCATTTGCGCCGTTCCACCCACAACCACTCGGGGGGTACCTTGAGCCGGGCCTCCGGCCGGTGGTGTTCGTAGGTCCAAACCCGCCGATCAAGTGCTTGCACCCAGTTAATCACCGCCTTGGCCTCTACCTTTCCAGTCGGGTGCCCGGGATAGACGATCACGGAAAGTACGCCGCCGGGGGCAAGCAAGCTGCAGGCGGCATTCAATCCACCCAGGGTGGACTCGGTTTTGGTGGTGACTGAGTGATCTCCCTTTGGCAGGTAGCCCAGATTGAAGACCGCAGCCCTCACGCTGGTTTCAACAAGGTTTGTCATTTCTGAGTGGCATCTTTCAAACAACCGCACCTGTGCCCCTAAGCCCATCGTTTGCAAGGCCTCCCGAGTTGCCAAAATGGCTGCCGTCTGGACATCGAAGCCGTAGACCATACCGGTCGTGCCCACAATTCGCGCGAGCAGGCAGGTATCCCCACCGTTGCCAATGGTCGCATCGATGGCGCAATCTCCCTCGCGGAGATGCTTTGATAAGCGTTGATGGGCTGCTTCAACCAGGCGCATAGCGTGAGCAGTCAATCGAGGGCAAAAGTGGCTCTTTGGCAAAAAGATGAGCGTAAAAGTGTGCTGCCAGGAAAGGGCTTAACGACGCGCCCTTGGAGCCGAAGCCACCAAAAATATGAAGGTTTGGATAGTCTGGATGTCGGCCGATGAAGGGTTGTCTATCTTGCGTGGTTGGGCGGATGCCAGCTCGGTGTTTGGTTATCTCGATCGCCGCAAAAGCCTCAGGCATGAGCATCTTTGCCAGGTCACCAAGCAGAGCAGTGGCGCCCTGCGCCGTCGGTGCTGAACTTGCATCATCATGCGCATAGGTTGCTCCCAGCCGGAAAAGACCGTCTCCCAGAGGAAGCAGCCATTTCGGGCCCTGATAAAGTGCTTGAGCGAGCGCCAACCCCGGGATGCTCAAGTCGAGTAGCTCGCCTTTCGCAGGCTCGAAGGGCAGCCAGTCAAAAAATGGATTTTTTGCCGAGTGTGCCCCTTCGCAAAAAATCAGGTGGCTTGCGCAGTATCCTCGTAGATGTACCTCATTTGATTTGATCTCGATCTCATCGTGGGTGATTTCGCTTTGATTGAGAATGCCTTTCGTTCTGAATAACTCGTGGCTTTGTTTAAGCATCCTTGAAATGTTCAGATGTCCCCCGTGATGAATCTCAAAGGCAGGGGTGTGAGGATTTCCCTGCACGAGGGCGGGAGGAAACCAGTGTCCACCCCTGAGGTAAGGCATGAAGGCAGGGTCTTTTGCACGTTTGGCAAATCGCTCAGATAGCGCCGAGCCTTTGGGAATGGCCCTTAAAATGGAATGTTGATGGTAAAAAGTATCATTGAGTGTGCCCTCCAGTGCCTGGTAAAATTGAGCGGCGTACGGAAATAAGGAATCGGCAAGCCAGGTCTTTACCAAACGTTTGCCAGTAATGGGATTGATGATGCCTGCCGCAGCGTCTGATGCCTTCGGCAGGCTACAGGTATCAAATAGGACTACGCTTTTGCCCTTTGCTAAAAGCGTATGTGCCAGATTTGTTCCAGCAAGGCCGGCCCCGATGATGAGCACATCAAATTTCATTTAATTCCCAAATGTTCCAATTTTATTTCGTTTATGCTGGTCATAAAATGCGAATTAATATAGATCACAATCAAATCTATTATCCTTAACCCTAAACTTAAGTAGCCTGCTGCCTTATGTCTAAACAGGAAAATACTGCGATCCTTTGGACTTTTCTCCTAAGTATCTCCCTTTTCGCATATTTATCCGCAAACGCTTCGGTTACGATGAAAGGGGCCAACGGTGTGGACGTGGATTTCGCGGGTATCCGTGCTGCCAATCAGGCGGGGCTCTATATGATGGTGACCCCTGAGCAAGGTGAGATTTTTGTTCCCTGGGAGCGTTTTGATTTTGACGACATGGCAGAGCGTCATCCTTCCTTGCATCGCGTCTATCAGGAGCAGCGAGGGGGAGGACGCGACCCGGTTGATTTGAATATAGGGATCTACGAAAGAATGCGGACCATCGCGGCCTTCAGCGAGCAAATGAAGCAGAAGTACGCTGAGAAAGCCACCCTTGCGGTCCCCCCAATGACTTACTTCTTCGACATGTCGCAGTTTACAGATCGCTCCGGACGAGGCTATTTCAGGACTATCAGCGATTATTCCAATTTCTCGACTCGTTCGACAAACTATCTCCGCGAGTACGAGCGTTTTTTGGCCGAATTTTTCGGAATCGAGGGGCCTGTCCGAAAAACTACCTACTGGCTTACTTACGGATCACGGCGATGGGATGTGGTGACAGAGGCAAGACCGCCCCAAACTTCCGTTAAAAAGTCGCCGGTCGAAATTCTCCTGTACGTAACGGATCCAGACGTACGCAGCCACCCTTTGATGGTTGCCTACCTCAACGGACATCCCGAAACATTGGCATTGATCACCAATCTCATGGAAGAGAAGCAGGCGATGATTGAAAGTGGCTACCTTATGATAAGCCCTCGCGACCTTACGGCAAAGAGGGCCGCGGTAGACACCGCCGCAGTCCATTATCAGCGGATGGCTGATTCCCTAACCCGAAATGCAAATTTACAGCGCGATACTGAGCGCTACCTACGGGAATGGCGCGTTCATGATTTTTAACGCTTGAATCTACCTGCAAAACCTCTGGAAGCGGCTCGTAAATAACAAATTCATCCGAAAGAATTAGCCCCCTGAGTATCTGACCTATGCATAAACGACCTGACTATTTTCTGCCCAGCGCCATCATCTGTTTTTTCTTGGTAGCCGTTTCGGGTTTGTTTGGCCAAGGCATTGTCATCAAAGGAGCCAATGGAGTTGATGTGGAATTTGCAGGTGTTCGCCTGGCCGAGCAGGGAGGCCTCCGCATGATGCTATCTCAGGAGCAGGGCGAAATCTTTGTTCCCTGGGAGAGGTTTGATCTTCAGGATATGGCAGACCGCAATCCTTCGATTTACCGCGCTTATCGTGAAGTCCGTCCGGGCGGAGTTCCTCCGGTGGACCTTGGACTCGGGATTTATGAGAAGTTACAGACGCTTGACCAGTTTTGTGAGGCCATGCGTAAGCGTGCCGAACAAACTGTAAATCTTCCGCTGCACCCGATGACCGCGTTCTTTGACATGTCGGGATTTGAGGGCCGCTACACAACTTCCAACAACCTGTACGCTACGTACACAAACTGGGAACGGACGTCGACCAGGTATGCCGAGGAGTACGAGAGGTTTATCAACGAGTTATTCTCGCTGGAAACGCCCGAGAGCTATCGCTCCCACTGGACCCTCACGAGTCGGGGGCGGAGGTTCATTGTCGTTTCTGAGGTCAGGCCACCAAAAACCTCGCACAGCCTTCCGCTCAACACTTTTTTGTACTACTTTGGAGATGGTGAGATGCGCAGCCACAACGTCGGCGTGAATTATTTACGGATGGAAAGTAAGGTTTTGGATGAGCTGATTGCTTATCTGGACGACAAGCGAACAACTTTGGAATCTGGATTTGTCATGATTGACCAGCGTACGCTCAACTCCCGGGTGTCTTCTTTAAACATGGCCCATCGGCATATCTCCAACATGCGTGAAAGCAGGAGTCTTAACGCAAACATTCATCGGGATATGGAGCGCTACCTTCGCGAGTGGCGTTTCTTTGAGAACTAAAAGTGTGAAGGTTAGGCTTGCCGTTTATTGAAAGCAGCGGTCCAAAGCGCTTCCTTGAAACCCACCAACGCGAGGTCATTGCCGAGCAGGATAGGCCGCTTTACCAACATCCCATCGCTGCTCAGGAGCGCCACAGCTTCGTGTTCACTCAGCCCGGGAAGTCGTTTTTTCATTTCCTTCTCCCGATAGCGGCGACCTGCAGTATTAAATAGCTGCCTCACGCTGAAACCGTGGGTGTGCAAGCATGCCTTGAACTCATCCACCGATGGGGGACATTCGGCAATCGGTACAACCGCGTAGGCGACCCCCAAGTTGTCCAAAAACTTTTGTGCTTTCCGGCAAGCATCACAGGTTTTGTAGGCGTATAATTTTAGCATAGCTTCGATCGTCCACCAAGGTCGCTGGAGATTCAAGCGTGTAAGTGCCTCTGCTTGTTTGGCGGAATTCGTGGTTTGAGAATGGCCTTTCCGAAGCGATAGCCCACGAAATGCCGCTTGTGTAAAATTTAATCTGAGCGTTGTCTCAGCGATGAATAGGCTTGCTGATCGAGAAAAGCCTTCGCTTATTTCTGGTATGGCTAAAGTAATTATTGTAGGCGCTGGAGGCGTGGGGAATGTGGTTGCTCACAAGTGTGCGCAAAACACGGATATATTTTCCGAAATCATTCTCGCATCCCGTACCGTTGAGAAATGTGAGGCAATTGCTGCGGATGTTTTGGAAAAACAGGGGGTTTCTATCCGCACCGAAAAGTTGGATGCGGATGTCGTTGAGGAGACCACCCAACTCCTTCGTCGCGAATCGCCGGATCTATTGATCAACGTGGCGCTTCCGTACCAGGACTTGGTCTTGATGGACGCTTGTTTGGCCGCCGGAGTCCATTATCTCGATACTGCGAACTACGAGCCCCTGGATGAAGCAAAATTTGAATACAAGTGGCAATGGGCCTATCAGGAGCGTTTTAAAGAAGCGGGGTTGACCGCTGTCTTGGGCTCCGGGTTTGATCCCGGGGTCACCAATATCTTCTGTGCCTACGCGCAAAAACACCTTTTCGACGAGATTGAAACAATTGATATTTTGGATGCCAACGCGGGAGACCACGGGTACCCTTTTGCCACAAACTTTAATCCCGAGATTAACATTCGGGAGATCACTCAGGAAGGACGTTACTGGGAAGAGGGCGAGTGGAAAACGATTCCGGCACTGAGTGAAAAGCAGGTCTATGATTTCCCGGAAGTTGGCCCGAAGGACGCCTATCTTCTCTACCACGAGGAACTCGAATCTTTGGTGAAGCATATCCGTGGATTGAAGCGTATTCGCTTTTGGATGACTTTTTCAGAGAAATACCTGACACATCTCCGGGTTCTGGAGAATGTGGGGATGACCTCCATCGAGCCAATCAATTTTAAAGGCGTAGAATTCGCACCAATTGAATTTCTTCGCGCAATCCTCCCGGATCCCGCAAGTCTTGGCCCGCGAACCAAGGGGAAGACCTGTATCGGGTGCGACATCGTCGGTCTAAAAGACGGGAAAAAGAAGCGTGTGTTCATTTACAACTCGTGTGACCACGAGGCATGCTACGCAGAAGTTTCCAGCCAAGCCATCAGCTACACTACCGGTGTCCCGGCGATGATTGGTGCCAGCCAGATCGCACTCGGGCACTGGAGAACTCCCGGGGTCTGGAACATGGAGCAGTTGGACCCCGATGATTTTATGGAAAGACTTGGTAAGTCAGGCCTCCCGTGGCAGGTGATTGATTTGCCGGTGGTCGGAGAGGGAGAGTAGTGCCTTCCCGGTTTGCTTGAGCGGGGAGGCACCGTGTAGTGGAAAGGCAAGCGTCGAAAAACAGTGGGCTCCTGTTCGCTCTCCAGGCAAACGCTTGGTAGAGTATGATAAATGTTTCCGTAAAGGATTCGTATTGACATGGTTAGTGGCTCTGTTAGCAAATAAGCATGCAAAAAAATACGTCTACCACATCTCCTCTCACTTTCGACCTTTCTCAAGATCAAGTGAAGCGGCTAGCTGAGTTAAAGACTAAAACGGGCGCAAGCTCGAACAGCGCGGTACTTCGACTCGTACTTCAGCGCTTGAAACTAAGTGGTATCAAAAAGAGTAAGACAACACACCGGCAATGTTCTGTTCGTTTGCCGAACGATTTGCGAGCGAAAGTGACCTCCGCGGCCAAAAGCAAAGGGGTTAGCATCGGAGAGATCGTGCGTGTTGCCCTCGATACGGTAGACGTTAAAGAGAAGGAATTAGTTTCGGAAAGTAAGCCTACCGTCAAGAAGGCAACCAAAAAGGTGGTCCGTAAAAAAGCCGCGACCAAGAAGGCCGCGACCAAGAAGGCCGCGACCAAGAAGGCGGTGACCAAAAAAGCGGTGACCAAGAAGGCCGCAGCGAAGAAGGCGGTGACCAAGAAGGC
>PWZW01000077.1 GCA_003567255.1 Puniceicoccaceae bacterium
GGGCTTCCCCCTGAGATGGCTCGCATCACGTCGTTACTCATAACGCCATCCACGGTGGAAACAAGCTGGCGATAAAGTTCGGGCATTTGGCGCTGCGCCCGAGCAAAGGCTTCCGACCGGAAGCCCGGGTCCGTTAGGTAAGCGGCAATCAGTTGGAGCTGAAACTCGAGGTCTTCGGGGGTCGTGGCACCCCCAAAACTGAAGTGGTCTGTGGATACATCAAAGTGCGCGGACACGGTGCGTCCGGCAAAAACCCGCTGCAGTTGGTCCAGATTATAAGCCCCGAGGCCGCCCTCAACGAAGGAAGCACTGGCGAGCAAGCCAAGCGCCATCTCCGATTCGTCCAGTGTTAAGGTTCCCGAGCCAATCCGTAGAATGACCCGGACGGTTCCGGCTTCATAGTCGGTTTGTTTGAAATTGAGCCGCAGGCCATTTTCAAAAACGAGCTGGTGGATACCGAGTGCCTCATCCTCCGCGTGCGCGCGGACTTCGCTCCCAAGACCAAACGCTTCGTAGGGCCAGGGAATCAATTCATCCGCGTCGGGTGCGGTGACGGGCGCGGCCGCAGCGGTGAGAAAAGCTTCGCCGAGGGCCTTTTCAGGGTCCTCGATGCTCAGGTTTCCGCTGACAAACACAGAGCGCCCTTCCTCTGACCAAAGCTCCCGAAAGGCCGCATTGATCGCAGTGACCTCAACGTTCTCGGCGAAAGCTTCGATCAGAGCAAGGTTGGCCTCGGGACTCAAAAAGACGCGGTCGCTGGCGATGGAGCGCATGAGTGCATCGGAAAGGTTTCGTGAGCGGCGAGTCGTCGCCGCGGCCACCGCATTGCGGGCGTCAGCCCGGAGGTTGGCCAGCGCCTCGGCAACTTCGCCCTCGGTGAAGCCGTGTTCCAAGGCACGGCGAAGCTCGTTTTCCGCCACCGTCAGGGCGGCGGCCCAATCTTCCGGACGGGTCGTGAAGTCAACTCCAGCGATTTCGAAGAACTCAAGGAAATCAAACTGATAGGCCACCCCACTGGAAAAAGGTGCTTCGGGCTCATCAGCGATTCGTGCGAAACGACGATTGAGCACATTCAGGGCGAGGGACTCTTTCAGGTTTGCAAAGCGCTGCGCTTCCGAGTCGGGCCTCGGCTGATAGGGACGTCCACTCAAAATGGATACACGGGTCGCCGGAGCTTCACGGTCGCTGTGGAGCCTGGCCGCAAATTCGGGCTGCGTAAAGTCACCAATCCCGACCTCCGGCATGGGAGCGGTCGGTGTGTCCATGCTGGCAAATTTTTCTTCGATTTTGGCTTCAAATGCCGCCGGATCAACGTCCCCAACCACCACGAGGACCATATTGTCGGCACGGTACCATGTCTCATAAAAATCGACAAATAGGGCTCTATCCGCAGTTTCAATGACAGAGCGCAGACCGATGGGAAAGCGCTCCGGGATGATGGAATCGGGCGCAACGAAGGACCAAAGGGCAAGCATCCGCCGAAATCCCGTACTGTCACGATCCCGCTTTTCGGAGAGAATAACCCCCCGCTCACTCTCGATCTCCGCCGGTTCGATGAGCAATTTATCGGCGTAATCGCGTAAGACTTGGAGCCCTTCGGTGGTGAACGCATCAGTGTTTTCCGGAAGTTCCAGCTTGTAGACCGTTTCATCAAAACCAGTGTGGGCATTGGTGTCTGGCCCAAAGGCCATACCGAGGGTCTGCAAAAATTCGACCAGTTCCCCCGGGGAGTAATTTTCCGAGCCCTTGAAAGCCATGTGTTCCAGGAAGTGAGCGAGGCCTCGCTGGGCTTCGGTTTCGTTGATCGAGCCCGCCCCCACGTAGAGGCGAAGGCTCACCCGCCCGGGCGGTTCGGTGTTTGGCATGATCGCGTAGCGCAGGCCGTTATCCAAACGGCCAAAGTGGACCTTCGCGTCCACCGGCAAATCACTGCGCTCGTGCGTGAATTCAACCTTTGGGCTAAAGCCGGTTTCCGCCGGGGAATCAACGGCCCCGAAAGCAACGAGTAGGGTCAGGAGGGAAAGGTAAAAGAGTTTATTTATCATAGCTAAAATATGCTGAGTCCGGAGACACCCAAAGAGTTCCACTTGTTATCAAATTCAGTCAACGAAGCGATGCCGTTCGCGAGGGCAGGGTGTGAAAGGCTTTGGGGTGACAGGTGAGGATGATTACCTGAAGCCCACGCTGCGCGGCCCGGTTCAGCATCGTGAGGACACCTTCCAAACGCTCGGCATCGGTGTGGGTGAAGGCATCGTCAAAGACAATCGGCAGGCGACCTTCGTGATCGGCCGCCAACAGCTCGGCCGTGGCAAGGCGCACCGCCGTGGCGACTTGTTCACGTGCGCCATGGCTGAGTTCATCAAAGCCAAAGGCCCCGGCTTCCGTCCGGGCGAGCGTGATGCCCTGCATCCCCTCCGGTCCGAGCGCTAGCTGCACCCCACCCTCAGGACCAAAGACCGCGCTGAGGTAGTGGTTTATCCGCTGCACCAGAGGTGCGCTATGCGCGGCCGCCATTCGACTTTTTTCTTCGTTAAACAACTCGGCAAGGAGGGCGACCGCACCCGCCTGATCTGCCTCTCTTTGGTGACGCTCACGGGCAAGGGCCAAAGCCCCCTCGGCCTTCTCCAGTTCGGCAGCTGGATCTTCGCTGCCATCGCGCTCCAAAAGGGCCTTCGCCGCGCTCCGCTCGTTACGTGCCTGCGTGAGCTTTTCGCGGCACTGGTGGCTTGATTGCTGTAAACGTCCGAGGTCCTCGCGGACTTGATCCAACTGCAACCGTGCCAGCGTGGCTTCCATGTTTGTGGCTTTGGCAGACTCCTCCGCTGAGGCTGCCTTGGCGGCTTTCAAGCGCTTTGCGCGGGTTTCCGCATCTCCTTCCGCATCCACCCAAGCTCCCCAACGGCCACGCTTGCTGGCGAGCTCACTTGCCCGGGTATGCTGCACATCAGACGCATCCACCCAGGCTTGACGTTCCCGCTCGTGCCGGGCACGGAGCTGCTCGACCTCGTGCTGGGCGATTTTTTCCTTTGCGCGTAAGTCGGCCAGCGCATCCTCAGCTTTTTGCAGCGCATCCAGGACCTGATCAAGGGAGGCGGCGGACAAGGTCGGTTCCGCACCTTGCTCACGTCGCTTGAGTGTAGCCTTCGCAAGCGTATATTTTTCCTCGGCGGCCGCTATCCGCCCGGCAAAAGTTTCACCTGCCTTTTCCTCAATCCGCTGGCTGAGGTGCTCCATCGCGCTTTCAAGGTTTTTTCGCTTTTCCAAGGTGGCGGCAGCGGCCTCCAAATCCGCAACCTCCAGATCGGTAAGTTTCGCTGTCATGGCTCGACGGGCATCGGCGTTACTGAGGCGCACTTTGGCGAGCGCCTCTCCCCCGCCGGGACGGAGGCGCACAGTCAGTTCATCATTGACCCTCAGCTCGGTAGCCTCGGTAAGGCGGACCACCTCACCCTGCTTCAGGACTTGCCCGGCGAGCAAGACCGCGCCCTCACCCTCGGTCCATTCAAGATCCGCCGCCATCGCCTCCAGCGCTGACTCCGTCCGGTCAATTGTCCCCTGCAAGGTGCGCAAACACTCGAGCTCAGCCTCGCTCACCGGTGGAAGCGTGAGGAGAGCCTCACGCTTGGCTTTCTGCTCCCGCGTCAAGGCATCGACGATTTCGCGGGTTTTTTTGAGCGATTCCATAGCATCGGCGGCCCGCAGCAATTCTGCACGCGCCCGCAGCCAATCAACACGCCGGGCAGATTGTTCCGCTGCCTCGGCCACCGCGACCCTTGCTTTCTCTTTGCCTTCCAGGAGGTGTTCACAAGTATCGCTCGCTTGCTTGGCCTCAGCAACCTTTGCCTGGCTTGGCGCCAAGGTCGCCTCGATTGCGGAAATCTCGTTTTCCAATTGGATCATTTGCTCAATGCGCCCGCGCAACTCCAGATAGGTGGCCTCGGCTCGTTTGCTCACCTCGCGCTGCTCCGCGACCCGTTCCTCAAGCGCTTTTCCTGAAGTTAATTTCTTTTGAAGACTTTCGATGCGCTCCTCCATTTCAAGAAGACTTGCCTCTAGATCGCGGATGTCCCGTTCCGCGGCATGAAACCGCCCCACCGCACCCTCCAGGGCGGAGGTCTTTTTTCGGGCTTGTTCGCAGACGTGCTCAGCCGCTTCCACGGCGTCTTCAGCCACCTTTAAAGAGGAACCGGCCTTTGGCTTTCCACTGCTGACAAAAAGACCCGCCGCCTCTGCAGCGAAGTACTGAGCGACCAATTCGTCCTTTGCTGAGGTCAGGACAGCAGCCCCACCCTCTTCTTGCAGACGCTTCAGTAAGTCACTGGCAGCCGCCTTGCTGGCGCCCTCCGGACTCTGGTGGGAATCGCCCTGCCGAATGAGCAAATGGGGCCAGCATAGCTCCAATGCTGCCTTTGCCCCCTTGCCCGCAGCCATGTCGATACCACCGAGGAGGGCGGAGAGGCGCATCTCCGCAGCTTCATCGCTGAGGCTTTCGCCCTTATCGGAGCTGAGTCGAAAACTCCCCCCAGCCGCACCCCCAAAGTGCTTTTCCGCAAGCCATGCGCACGCTCCAACGCGAAAGCGCAGCTCCACCTCCGGACGTCCTGCGCTGGCCTTTGGCAACATCTCCGCGTGTAGCTTCCCACCGGTTTTTGCCCTCAGGAAAAGGATCCGGTGCAAGGCCTCGACCAAGGTTGACTTACCAGACTCATTAGGCCCTCCGACCACCGTCACCTTAGGGTCGAAAACCACTGTTGTATCTTTATGGATACGGTAGTTGCGAATAGCAATTGAGATTAGTTCCATAAGGCAGTGGAACCAACCATTCCCGAGGACGGACCCGCACTCAATATTGAATTCAAAAAAAGGCTGGTCCCGCCTCAGCGAAACCAGCCTCCCTATGGACAGGTGGACTCAACCTGAAAAGATAGATTAGAAGGTAAATTCGAGTCCGGCATAGAGGAAGCGTGGCTGCCCGGGACGGGGGCCATGCGGCAAACGGGACGCAATGTACTCCCGGTCGAGCAGGTTGTTTGCACCGAGCAACAGCGTTGCGGTGGGGTTGAGCTGGTAGCGCGCACTCAAATCGAGGAGGAAGTAACTATCATTCTTACCAAAGCGCGCATCCGGCGTCCCGTCGGGACGCTGCTCATTGCTCACATTGCTGGCCGTGCCAAAGGTGGAATCGACGTAAACTGCATCCACGTAGAGACCCAGGGGTCCATATTCGATCCCTGTACCCAAACTGACCTGATAGGTGGGTACGCTGGGCAACTTCGCTCCACGCCGACCACCGGAAAAGATAGATTCCGCGTCGCTACTGCTCACATCGTTGCGAAGCTCAGCCTCAGTGTAGGTGAAGGCGATGAACGAGGGCATATTGAATGACCACCCGTTGGCAATACCGGGATCATAGCTGGCGGACAGCTCAATCCCATAGGAACGGGCCTGTCCGATATTTTCAGTGGTGCCACCACCGATCCCGGATCCTCCCGTATTATCCGGGACGATGAGATTGTCGAAATCGGTCCAGAAAAATACAGCCTCCGCAGAAAAAGCCTGTTCCGCTTTCCTGTATCGGTAACCCAGCTCAAATGCATTCGAAGTTTCTTCTTCCAGCCCGCCATTCACCGCCGCACTCGGGCCAGGCGTAGCAAATCCGCGGAAAGCACTGGCAAAAACCGTGTTGCGCTCATCGATGCGATAGAGAACGCCACTCCCATAGGCAAAAACATCGAGGCTGGTGCTGCCGGAGGGCTGGCCCGGGCGTCTGTCTTCGTTTTTCAAGCGCAGGTTCTCGTAACGAATTCCGGGTGTGAAGGTCCAATCACCCTTCGATATCTCGTCGCGCAACGAAATCGCCAACGCCGTGACGGTGCCCCGACGGTTGTCCTGCGAGCCGGGAGCCCCCGTAAACACGCCCGTTATCCCACCGCTATTGTTCTGAACAAAATTAGTCTCTTCCTGAAAGCGATCCTCATAGTCCTGGTGCAAGCGCACGCCCAGCTCAAGCCTGTGGTCCCACTCGCCGAGCTCGAACTGATGTTCAGCAAAGGTTTGAATACCCACCGCACGATAGTCGCGATTATTGTTCCGTACGCGAAGCGTGCCCTCCTCTGTCCCTCTTAAAACGTCCAGATGTGTGCCCTCTTCCGCGATTGCCTGAGACAGGTTTCGCCGGTTGGCACCACCAGGTCGAGTGGCGTCCGTAGCAACGTCGGTCGAAACTTCCTGCAGCTTAAACCACGCGCGACTGAAATCGTTAATATAGCCGACCGTGCTTATCCGGGTTTCCGGAGAGACATCCACGATGTGCTTCAGAGATAGTCGGTATTGCTCAGTTTGAATATTATCAAAACGACTCCCCGAGTAGCGGCGAAAAGGATCCGCCCGAAAATCTTCCGTGGTTAAACCCAAGTAGGTTTCGTCCGCATCGAGGTCTGTGTAGCCTGCCTTCAGCTCAATGCGCTGGTAATTTTGGGTCGTGGGTTCCCAGAACAGTTTGACCATGGGCTCAAACTTTTTGAAACCTGTCGCGTCACTCGCTGGCGATGCGGCTGTCCCATCAATCGTTTTGAAGCCATCTGTCTGGCGATAGTAAATTTCTGCCAGATAGCCAAAGTTCCCGTTTTCGGTCGAAAACACATCGCCATACCATGCGTGTGTCCGAAACTCGTTCTCCGAACCATAAATCAGCCGGGCATAGCCACTCCGTTCCTCAGGAATCGCCGTTGAAAGATAATTAAGCGCCCCTCCTGTGATTTGCGGACCATAACGGACTTGGCTAGAGCCTTTAATCACCTCAATCCCGCGCATCCGCCCCGTCGTTGGCGTGTAATAAGCCGCCGGAGCCGCGTAAGGAGCTGGTGCGACGAGGATCCCATCTTCCATCACCGTTACATTTGAACTCCGCGTTGAACCGATGCCCCGCACGCTGATGTTCGGGAACAGACCGAAGCCGTCCTCCGTTCGGTAGTAAACGCCAGGCACGCGACGGATCGCTTGGTCGATGTTATCGTAGTTAAACGTCGTCAACGATTCAGAATCAATGAAGCTTGCGGAGCCGGGAATATCAAAAGCCAAGTCCGCCGAGCCCACGACTTCGAAAGCCTCCAAACGCTCCAGCCCTCCACGCGGACCGGCGCCTTCGTCGGCTTGCCCGTAGCTCGCCAACGCGAGCGAGAACCCTAAGCTCCCAATTAAAGTAAGTGTCTGTGCCTTTGTCATGTTCATAATAACTCAAATTCGGGACTGAGTCTCATTAACGACAAAAGCGGGTCAAGCTATTTTTTGCAAATGATTCTCAATACCAACAAAGCATCTACCAAGGCTTCCACGTAACCCTCTTGGCAGGCGTGCATAAGCAAAGCATGGGGCTGGTTTTGGATATTATTCGCATGGCAC
>PWZW01000257.1 GCA_003567255.1 Puniceicoccaceae bacterium
AATTTCCGAAGTTCCCATGGCGAGGTAAAGCTTCTCGGGGATCTTTTCCTCTTCAAAAAGCGTGTCGATGTCTTCGGTCAGGCAAAGTAGAATCCGGATGGTGGTTGTGCTGGTATTAAACTCGCAATCCCGCTGTGCCATAGAGGCGAGGAGCTCAAGTTGATCCATCTTCAAATTTGAGAGTTCCACCACGATAAAGGTGATGGTGCGCACGCCCTCCTGCGCCAGCGAGCGCACGGTCGAGCGGACAAACTCCTCGTTGGTTGTGCCCGCGCTGAGGTGAACAGCGCGCTGTGAGCGCTCCTCGCTCATGGCAACGATGTCCTCACAAATCGCGCGAAAATGGGAACCAGACTCTCCAACCAAACATAGAGCAGATTTAAAGCTTCGGTAATCATACAGCTTCCGAGCAAAATTGAGGGACACCTCGGAGCGGCATGGGTACGAGCGGAAGGGGAAGTCGACACGAGCGGCGTTCTCATTCGCGCCGCCTGCAGTTGCATCTGCGCCCCTATCCTTGCGCAGTTTATTCGCCTCGGCGATCAGTTCCTCACTACGTTCGAGAAGCGCCATGATATTGAGAGGTTTAAGAAAAACCCCGCCGACCCCATCTCGAATAAGGTCTCGGATGGTGTCATTGTCCAAATACCCAGAAACCATGATAATCGGCACGTCCGGCCGGATCTCTTTGATCTTTGCCATAAACTCGCTTCCCGACATTTCAGGCATTTGCTGGTCGCTGACAACGACGTCAAAAGGCTCATTGGAAAAAACCTTAATCGCCTCTTCAGGTGAAGTCCTTGAGACCACCTCAAAGTCAGCTTGATCGAAAATATCGGTCAGTAGCGTGTTAAAGTCGGAATCGTCGTCCAGAATAAGAATACGTCTGCTCATGGAAAAATTAAATCGTTGCTAGTTTGCTAACCGGGGCTCCGGTGGAGTGGTTTTAAATTTGAGGGGTATCATCGGCGGTTGGTTTTGGCACACTAGCGGCACGCTTCTTTTCCAACGCGGCCGCTTCCTCGGCAGCTTGCTCGGCCGCCTCCTCCTCTTCCGCGCGGAGGGTCTCCTCAAGCTCATTTACCCGCCCAAGGTAGTTGGAAAAACTCCGCAGGCTAATCCCGTACCAAATGACCTTGTTACCCAAGAGTTCACTCCAGTGCTTCACCACGGGGGTGCTCAAATAGTAGCATGTTGCCAAACAAGTGAAGCCCTCGATACGATCAAAGGGGATCGTCTTTGTAGCAGCGGCCAGGGTCGGATCATAACCGAGATCCCGGGCTGCGGCGACGCGATAGAAATCGAGATCTATCAACCCAATTTTTTCCTGCTCCACGTAATGCTCCATCAGTTTTTGTTCGTCGAGGAGCTTCAGTTCGTGAACCAAAAGGTTAAGTACAGAACAAGCGTTACTCTCGCCCCCTTGCAGCAACTCCATAAAGCGCTCATTTGCCTCTTCCAGCTGCGCTACGGACACTAGTTTTTTATCAACGAGGGTTGAGCCTAAAAATCGATTTCCCCGAAGGATCAGCGCGCGGTGTGCCTGCATAAAATAGAAGAATTGAGATGAAATAAGATAACAGTATCTAGGATACGGTAGTGCATCATTTGAAGCAAGCAAAGATGGTGCCTAAGCGGACGCACATAATAACCAACCACAGTTCCTGTTATTTAGCCTTGAGCCTAATTTTCTGACGGGCGTAAGCCTCGACCAGTGCATCGACCAGCGCCTCGTCAGGATAGTCAGCGAGCAGGCTACGGCGGGCATCTGCCTCACTGCTGCCCAATTCGATCGCCCGCAGATAACGATAAAGCGCACGTCCGCCATCTGCATCGTGGAAAAAGAAGTTACTCAGCACGAATGCGGAAAAGTAGTTGTCCCTGGCTGCCTCCACCGACGTTTGTAGCGTTTGGGACCAGCTTTGAAAGCTGAGGTCCATCATTTCGGCGGGGTCCACAAGCTGTTTGGTTTGGCTTCGCGAGGCGATAAACTCTCTAAGATCACGACGATCAAAGCGGAACTCACCGTCCGCATAAGGAATCGACTCCATATATACGGCAAGGCCCTCGACAAGCCAGACCGGTAACTGGCTGATCCAGCGGTGGTGGACTTGGTGGGTGATTTCATGGATGAGCACGCCAAAGGATGCCCCGGGTTCGAGGACATACTCGCTGGACATTTTTCGAAGACCGACGGAAGGAAGTGCCACCAGAATTTCCCGGGAATCGTAGACGTACTGCCCCGCGGAATTGACCATGCCACCGGCACGATGATAAGCATCGAAATCACCAAATAAGCGCACCTTGAAATAGGTCCCTTCCATGGGTTGGGGGTTCCAGCGAAAAGGCATCCGCTCCACCGCCAGCAAAGTCGCCTCAAAGACTTGGCCGAAATTGCGCACTACCGCGCGGGCAAGCTCAATGTCGGATATAAACTCGAAGTGATTACTCCGGTAGACATAACGGTTTGCGGCCCGATCGCGCTCGACCACCTCCACTCGATATTCCGGCCCAATCCGTAAATGCCTTGGCCACTCCAAACGCTCAGGCACTTCGATCCCGGGCACCTGATCAGCTTCCCAATCCGAAACAAATTGTTGATCTGCATCGGACAGTACCTCACGCAAGACGGTAAAGGTCTGGCCATCATTTTTCCTGACGATTTCAACGGATGCTTCAGCGACGCCTTTCAGGCTGCCAGTGAAGGTGCGTCCATCGCGGTCAGTCCATTCCCGATAGGCCTCGCCGCGGATGGTTTGATACCCCAGAAGCAGGCAAAGCCATAGCAAGGAGCACCCGAAGGTGCGGGGCAGGATCCGAGTTCTCACTGAAAACAGCACGGCGATAATTTCCCAGAAATCATTGAAGCGAGCCAGCCAAACTATCCGAAATAAGGCAAAAAAGCGGGTTTGGTGAGGAAGTTTGTCTCAAAATGGTGGGTAAAGTTACTTTGGTTTGTCTTTTTTTTCAAAGCCCTAATCGTTTTCAGTATGGATGCTTCCGAAATATCGTCACTTGCACAGCCAAACTGGCCACCCAAAGCCTACAAGAATATCGATTTTCTCGACAGTGCCGCGGCCCGCAGCATTCGAGTGCTCTGCGAACTGAGTGAGCCCGCGATCCGCTTCAAGAAGCACAAGGTTTTTGACACTATTGTTCTCTTCGGTTCAGCCCGCACGCTTCATCCAGACGAAGCCAAGCGTCGCCTCCGAGAAGCCGAAGCAGCCTGCAAAGGGATTAGCGAACCGGAGCCGGAGGCCCTGCGCAGGCTCGCCCTTGCCCGGGCGAACATGAAGGCAGCCCCCTATTATGCGGCAACCATGGAAATTGCCGAACGGCTCACCCGCTGGTCGATGGGGCTGGACGACAAAACCCGTAAGTTCCTGATTTGTTCCGGCGGAGGTCCCGGGATCATGGAAGCCGCTAACCGAGGAGCGAAACAGGCGGGCGGAGAATCCGTGGGCTTCGGCATCAGCTTACCCTTTGAGCAGGGACTCAACCCCTACATCACCGAAGATTTGAAGTTTGAGTTTCACTACTTTTTTGTCCGCAAATACTGGTTTGTCTTGATCGCAAAAGCCCTTGTCGCCTTTCCTGGAGGCTTTGGAACGCTCGATGAGGTTTTTGAGACGCTCACCCTCGTCCAGACCGGTAAAGTGAAAAAGCCACTCCCCACGGTTTTGTTTGGCGGTGAGTTCTGGAATAACCTGATCAACTTTAACCAATTGGTTGAATGGGGCGTCATTTCTGCAGAGGATCTCAATCTTTTCAAAATCATAGACTCCGTTGAGGAAGCAACGGACTACGTCATCCAGGAGATCACCAAGAATTGCCTTAACGGAGGAGTGCCCCACGGCCCGGAACATTTCTAAAGCCCGGCCCTGTATCCGATCCAGCTACTCAGCAGCTTAGCAGCCGCGCGCCTTCAAGTCCTCAACTGCCCGAAGTACGCCCTCCGCGGTGGACACTTTCGGCACGTAGCCGAGGTCGGCGCGCGCAGCTGAAATATCAAAGTAGTGGTCCTTCGCCAGTTCGGTCGCAACAAAGCGGGTCATCGGAGGCTCTCCAGGCAAGGAAAGTAAACGCCAGGCGGCCTCTGCGCAGGCCCCCAAAGCGTAGCCAACCTTTGCGGGCACCCGTTGCTGAATCGGTGGAAGGTCCATTTTCTGCAAGACTTCGTTAATCCATGGCCAGAGTGCGACCGGCTTCCCCTGGGAAATAAAATAAGCCCTTCCCCCAGCCTTTCCGGCCAGAAGTGCATCATAAGCATTGAGATGGGCATCGGCCACATTTTCAACGTAGGAAATATCGACCTGGTTCGTGCCCTCACCGATGATGCGCATCCGCCCAGCACGTGCCCGCGCGACAATACGCGGGAGGATGTGAGGATCGCCCGGCCCCCAGACCAGGTGGGGGCGCAGGGCGACGGTGCGGAGCCCCTCAGGTGACCCGGAATCTGCCGAAAGCACCTGTGCTTCGGCGATCGCCTTGGTCTCGGCGTAGTGGCAAAGCCAGCGGGAGCCGTAGGGTAAGCGCTCATCCTCTCCACGAAACGGGCCGCGGTTAAAAACAACGCTTGGGGTACTGGTGTAGACCAGATGAGGAACACCATGCTTTCGGCAAGCCGCCAACACGGCCTGCGTACCATCAATATTCGGACCCGCGAAGGCCGGGCGCCTACCCCAAATGCCTGCACGCGCGGCAACGTGGAAGACTACGCCCACGCCCTTGGCCGCCTGTGCCATTGCCTCGACGTCCTGCAAATCGGCCTGAACCGTTTCCACCCCCAGCGCGGATAGCTCTGGCTGGGGCGAGCGCCCCACCGAACGGACCTCCATCCCCCGCTCTAGTAAGCGGTTAACCACATACCGGCCGATAAAGCCATTTCCCCCAGTGACGAGTGCCTTCATAGTTTATTTTGGTACATTTTAGCGAGGGTGCGCCGATGGATTTTGGCATTATGACGTACATCCACGGGAAAGCGGTGATTAAAGAAAAAGTGTTTAATTTGCCGGGTGTGCGCCTGTTGCTGGCCCAGTTTCTGAAGCTCATCAATGAATTTTGTCCGCTGGTCCCGCGATTTTGGCCAGGCTTCCGTTTCGGGCTCTACCACGATGGCGGGGACCGCATTTTCCGGGCCGATGCCGATAAGGGCCGAGCGAAAGACGGAAGGATGGGCATTGAAAATAGCTTCACAGCAATCGGTATAAAGCCAACCATCCGACGTCTTGACGCGCTCCGCCTTCCTGCCGCAAAACCATAACCAACCCTCCGTGTCCAAATAGCCAAGATCGCCCATACGGTGCCAAACCGCCCCGGTCTCGTCGATGATTTTTGCCTCGCGGGTGGCGAGATCCAACTGATCGTAAGCGTGAGTGACCACTGCACCCTTCACAATGATTTCGCCGATCGCGCCCGCGGGCAGCGCCTCTGTGGAACTGAGGTCGGCGATCACTCCATCTACCGGTTGGATGATTTTGAGCTCAATCCCCTTAAGCGGTGTGCCTACGCAAGTCCCCTCGCCGGCGGCCTGGCGGGCCTTTGCCTTTTCCAAAACCTGAGCAGCGTGAATACTGGTGACTGGTAAAGCTTCGGTGGCTCCATAGGGTGTATGCAGCGTTCCCTCCGGACAGATAGCCTGCAGGCGAAGGAGCAAGTCCGGAGGAACGGGCGCACCGGCGATGAGCAAGCGGCGGATGGACGGCAAAATGATTTCTGAGCGCTCACAGTAGCTCACAATCCTTGCCCACAAAGCGGGAGACCCAAAACTGTTTGTGACTGCATTCTGACGAATCGCACGGACGATGTTTGCCGGGTTGACCGTGGCCGGGCGGCTGGGATTCATCTGCGGTACGACCGTTGTCATTCCCAGGGCGGGATTGAAAAGCGCAAAAACAGGCAGCATCGGAAGATCTACCTCGCCGGGCATAATGGCAAAATTCTCTCTGATACTTTCCACCTGAGCAGCGAACATTCCGTGAGCGTAACACACCCCCTTCGCCGGCCCGGTCGACCCCGAGGTAAAGAGAATTGCCGCAAGCTCATCCTCACCGGCGTCAATTGCGGGATAGGTCTCTGTTTCCTTCGCCATGCGCTCGATGTCTCGGGTAAACGCCCGCCCCACGACGATGCGTTTTCGCACACTGCGAAAGCTGGGACGGAAGCAGCGTGACACTAAAATGGCGGCAGGCACACCTACCACAAACTCCGGCTCACTGCGCTTCACGCAGCGAAGCAGCCCGCGGAGCCCCATACCCGGATCGATCGTTACGGGAACCGCCCCCATTTTAAAGAGCGCAAAAACGATGCGAATCAGGTCCAACCCCGGACGAACCAACAACAATACCCGGGACCCCCGGTGCACTCCCCGCTGAGCAAAGTAGCGACAGACCGCCGAACTTTCGGCATCCAACTGAGCAAAAGTGCGGGTAACGTACTCAATTTTCCCGCTCGGCAAAGTGCGGATCGGAGCGCGTACCGCGGGCACGTCGGGCTGTTTTCGAGCCTGTTGGGAGAGATAGTAGGAAACGTTGTGCATGCTTAGGAGAAAGCAACAAAAGCGATGCGGGCAGACGATTCAACTCTCAAGCTTGATCACCCCCTTACAGCAGACACAAAAAAAGCCGCCGGAGACATGCACCAGCGACTATTTTGAAAAGAGTGAATCTCGCTCAGGTTTAGTAATCAGTCAAAGTAACCAAACCCCAAAGCAAGGTAGTGCGGTCACCGGAAAAATTCTGGCGGTTCACCAGCTCATCCGTACGCAATTTGAAAGTGTTTGGCCCTGTAGCAGAGTAAGAGGCGGGCTCGTACTTAATGATCCCGGCGAAATTGAAGCCGTCGTCTTTGTAGGCGTAGTTGGAACGGTTTCCACAGCCTACCATTACGGCGGTACTCGCGGCGACGACGGAGAGAAGGAGCAGTTTCTTTTTCATGATAACAATTGGGGATTTCGTAAAAGTTCATGTAATATGCTAGCTGAAAAGAATACTTGGCAAGCCTATTTGTCAATTATCCGCTACCAAACAGGATCTTTCAGCCAAGCTTAGCGAATCGCCGTTTCGTATTGCGAACGAGACCAGCGATAGACTAGGCTTTCACCACAATACAGGAATATGACCACCAAAACCGAAATAAACGTTCCCCTCCTTGATTTAAAGCCGCAGTACGAAAGTCTCCAAAATGAATTGGACGCGGCCGTCAAAGAAGTTGTCCAATCCCAATACTTCATCCTTGGTCCAAAAGTGGAAACCTTTGAAGCAGAGGTCGCACTTTACTGTGGGTGCGCCGAAGCAGTGGGCGTATCCTCCGGCACAGACGCGCTCGTGGTGGCGATGATGGCGCTGGGTATCGGCCCCGGCGATGAAGTGATCACCTCTCCATATA
>PWZW01000168.1 GCA_003567255.1 Puniceicoccaceae bacterium
GAGGAGGATTTAAAGGAGGTTACTGGCAGGTTGCCCAACGTGTCTGGTACTGAACACCATTGATCTCGTTTTAAAGCAAGAAAATAAGTTGACTAATTCACGAAATAAAATTCGTATATCCTGAGTTTTCCCCAGTGTGCCCATTTCCGATGACTCAAAACAAGTCCAGTTCCACATGGAATTTCTTCACCAATCACGCCCATGTCTTGATCTGCTTGATGCGGGATCCGGGGCAATCGCTCAGGGAGGTGGCCTTGGCGGTGGGCATTACGGAAAGGGCGGTCCAGCGCATTGTTTCTGAGCTTGAGTCGGGTGGTTATCTGAAGCGGACGAAGCGGGGGCGTCGTAATCGCTATGAGATTGAGCCGGAGGTTTCGCTCCGTCATCCTCTCGAATCTCACCGCACCGTAGGCTCTGTGCTTTCCGGCGTGGCCAAAATCGAAGAGAGTGCCTCGTAATCTTCGGTCTGCGCTTGAAGCTTTGGCGTTGGCAGCATGATATTCCTGTGATGGCACAAATGGAATTTTTAAGTCAATCGCCGGAGCAAAATGCGATGACGGTGAGTGATTTGACTGAGCGGATACGCGGCACGCTGGAAGGTGGGTTTCGCCAAATTTGGGTAACCGGTGAAATTTCCAACCTGCGACGTCAGGCCTCCGGGCACTGCTATTTTTCGCTGAAAGATAAGGACAGTCAGCTTTCTTGTGTCTTATTCCGCGGGGATGCAGCTCGCCAGGAGATGGAGTTGCGTGACGGGGTCGAGGTGGTGATCATGGGGGGCATTTCAGTGTATCCTCCCCGGGGCACCTATCAGTTGATCGCGCGCGTGGTTTTGGAGAGCGGGGCAGGACGCTTGCAGGCGGAGTTTGAACGGTTGAAGAAAACGCTCGCTGCCGAGGGACTATTTGACCGTGAACGGAAGCGCGCTTTGCCCATGGTACCCAGGAGGGTAGCCGTTATCACTTCACCGACGGGTGCCGCCCTGCAGGACTTTTTGCGGATTTTACGCCGTCGTGAGTTTGGCGGTACCGTTACGGTTTACCCCGCGCGGGTTCAGGGAGCAGAGGCTATGGGTGAGCTTCGGGACATGCTGCGTCGGGCGATGGAACACCGACCCGATGTGATCTTGCTGACTCGGGGGGGCGGGAGTATTGAAGACTTGTGGGCTTTTAATGATGCGGACTTGGTTCGGATGGTGGCGACTTCACCGATTCCAGTGATTTCCGCGGTGGGCCATGAAATTGATTTCGTTTTGACCGACTTTGCGGCCGATGTGCGGGCGGAAACTCCTTCGGGCGCTGCAGAGTTGCTCTCTTCCGGTCAGGTTGAAGTTAAACGACGCTTGCGTGAGGTGAACTACCGTTTTCAGACTCAGGTGAGCACCCGTCTGGGAGAGTGCCGTGCGCAGCTTGAAAGGATGGGGCTCGAGTTGAGAAACGTCCATCCAGCAAGAGTGATTGAACGTGCGCATTTTCGAGTCGACGATTTGAGCGACCAACTGAAAGCCGCGCTCAAGGATTTCACGGCGGCTGAAAAAGATCGCTTGCAGCGCCTCGAGCGGCGCTTTGATCGCGTTGCGCCGAGCCGTCGATTGGGGCTCGCCCGGAGAGATTTGGAGGCACTGGCGCTTCGGATGAAAACCGCGCGTGCTTCGCGCCTCCGCAGCTTTGCTAAGGACTTGAGTAGCTTGGAGGTGCGCCTCCGTTCCAATGACCTCCAGAGCATCCTCAACCGGGGGTTCGCCATTCTTCAAGACGGTGAAGGTCAGCACGTGCCCGACCTGGCTACGGCTCGGGATCGCGCGGCCAGTGGCTTAAGGGTGAGGTTGCGAGACGGCGTCCTTGCGGTGCGGGAGACTCAGGATGAGGGTGCTTGATCTGAGAATCTTTGCTTATGGAGGAGCGCAACGTCTTGCCTCAGCGCCCTTCTGATGACATGACTTTAAGTTTGATGAGTGTTCTGCAATCAAGGCGTAGAGGTGTAAGTTTCCCGGTCATTGCGATGCTGTGCGCTCTGTGGGGGCTGACGGCTTGCGGGGGCGGGTCCAGCGGAGTTGACCCTGAGCGGGCAGCAGCGGAGTTTGTCCGGGACCCTATCGCCTTGGGTGAGCGGGTTTTTCGTAGCCAATGCACGCAGTGCCACCAGCGGAACGGGCAGGGAGTCACGGGAGCATTCCCACCTCTTGCCGGAAGTGCGCGCCTCCTCGGCCCCGAGCCCACGCCCATTGCTATTGTGCTGCTGGGACTGCACGGAGCGATCGAAGTGGGGGACACTTTTTATAATGGAGTCATGCCGGGGCATCAGAGACTGATGAGCGATTATGAGGTGGCGGCAGCCCTCACTTACGCCCGACAAGCTTGGGGAAATGCAGCTCCACCCATCAGCCCTGAGACAGTGAGCAAAATGCGAAACTTTATTGGCGACCGGCAGACCATGCTTACGGCAGATGACCTTGATAAAATTCCAACCGCAGTTCCGCTCTCTACCCCGTAGGAAACATTTCACCCTTTGGGACTTATGACCGATCTTACCAAACTCTCGTCGTCGAAGGTGACCGCTTCCCCGGAGACTCAATCAGGCATCATGGAGAAACTACAGGACCGCCGCTTTATGCTGCGCATGTCTCGCTACTTTGTCTGGGTGATTGCGGTGATGTTGATTTATGAAATCAGCACCACCTTGCAGACGCTTCCGGCCCCTGCTTGGTTTTTTGAGGCCCGGGCCTTTTTTGAGGTCTTTTTGATCTGCGTTCTATTGCTTCCGTTCACCCGGATTGCCGCAGTCTCCCGTAAGGCCTGGTTGTTTGCCTTTGTCGGCCTTGTATTGACCTGCGTATTATTTACTTTTTTGCGGGTGATCGGAGTGATGTTTGATGCCATTGCCGCGGTGGAGGCTGGCGAACGCCTGGGGGTGCCCGGGTGGTCGGGAACCTTGATCTTTGTCGTTCTGAGCCAAGTACCTACGGTGTTGTTTCTCCGATACCCTGATCAGCTCGACTGAACACATGGAAGCTTGGCGAGAAATCTTCGGCACGACTTCGATGGAGGCGGAAGCGCACGATGCAGACAGATATCTTGAGATGCTGCCGACCCTTGCGCGTAAGGCCGAATTCATAACTGAGTCGGTCGGTCAAAGTACGGGAGGTCGTACGCTCTATGCCCTGCGCCGAGAATCGACGACAGGGGCTGCGCCCCATGTCCTGCTGTCCACTGGGATTCACGGGGATGAGCCTGCGGGACCTTGGGCAGTGCTTTCTCTGCTCGCGGAGCAGGCGCTAAGTGCGGCGGTAAACTGGACAGTGCTTCCGCTGATCAATCCGGATGGCTTGGCGGCGGGAAGCCGCGAAAACGCCGATGGGCTGGATTTGAACCGCGATTTCAAACTTCAACGAAGCGCAGAGATTTGCGCGCTGAGCAAAGTCTTCGATGCAATGGCCAAGGTCGACCTGCATCTTTCCCTGCATGAGGACTGGGAGTACGACCAGTCCTATCTCTACGAAATCAATACGGGGGCGCGTACCTCCTTCGCGGAAGCTTTGCTGGAGTGCGCAAAAGCAAATACCGGCTTAGTCGAAGCGGCGCTGATCGACGGGCACACGCCTTGTGCGCCTGGTTTGATTCGTCACGCCCCCGATCCGGATGAGCCGGAGGGGTGGCCAGAGGCAATTTATCTGGTCAAAAAACATCCACTCTTATCGTACACTTTGGAGACGCCAAGTCGACAGCCTTTGGCGGCGCGTATCGCATGTCATCGCGCGGTGATCACTGCTGCCGTTGCCCAACTGGGCGGGGCGGGGGGCTTCTACTCGAAAAGCTCGTCTTGAGTGGACTCGGGTGGGGTCTTCGCGGTTTCGGTGGGATCCGGTTTGTGGAGGTGCTGGGGGGCGGAAAGGACTCTGGTGGCGAGGGCCTCCTCGCACTCCTCGACGATTTGCTCGCATATTTTCTCCACGTGCATGCGCAGCCACATCGCTGTGGTGCTGCCGCTCCGGTAGTCGGCCGGGCCGTATGCGTTAATCCGCCCGGCATGTAACAAACTGTCGTTTTGGGCAAACTCTGCCGGGTTTTCGGGGTCGAAAACGGCAAAGGTACGGCCGCCACTGTTTTTCACCACTGAGAACACCGGCACGTCGCTGGGTCCGTCTGCAATGTAGATCATGTGATCAATGGGAACGCGCCGATCAGCGCGCCCCATCGACGCATTCACATCGATTTTTGCGTTTCGGTTGCTTCCTTTATTCACCTCAAAAATATAACGGGTCTTAATGGTGTTATCGACGATTGAGCCGATCTGGCTGATTTCAAAGCTGAGTTCGAGCGGGAGCTCACTTTGTTTGCTGTAGTAGGGCGGGAGCGGAGCCTCGATAAATTCGCAGCCAAAAATACCCTCGACTTCCGGAGCGATCGCGCTGCCTCGAATCATTTCAGCCAGCCCAGTGCTTATGATGTAGTGCTCAAGGACGATGTCGTGTTTGCGAAACTCGGGGCGCGAGGCGGGTACTTTCTTGAGCTCGGCGAAGAAATCCGGAAGTCCCGGATAAAACTTTAACTCCTGCCCAATCTCACGCAATCGACTGTTCGTCAGGCCTTTGAGTGGGCCGTTTTTGATGAAGCTGAGCAGATGGTTGAGGTAGACCGTATCCTTGGAGACGTGGCAACCACGCTCGGCATAGATCCCCGGCAGGGCATTTACCTCCTGCCAAAACACCTTTTCATCAATCCCGTAAGCATCGAAGAGGGGGGACTGCATGTAGCCGGGAATCAACGTCTTGTCGAAATCCCAAAGGCAAGCGACGATATTGCGGTTGTTGAGGCTGCGCTTTGACATAAGAGGTAGAGATTGGCTTTAGTTTCTCAGAAGTTCAATGTTCTAAAGCAGATCCCTGACCATTGTTACCTGTTCTAGACAATTGCATTTCCCGGGGGAATCTTCTTTGCTCGCTAATATCTGATGCAAGTAATACCGGAAATCGCCCCCTTTAAGAAACGAATTGAAGAATTGGATGCACGCATGGCGGCACCTGATTTCTACAACGATCCACGAAAAGCCGCTGAACTCAGTAAAGAACACCAGCGGATGCAGCAAATTGTCGAAATGCATGATCGCCTGGAGGCAGCGAAAGGTGCTTTGGCAGAAAACCGGGTCCTGCTGGAGGACGCTGCTGCAGAGGCTGAACTTCAGGAAATGGCCAAGGAGGAAATTCCCGAGTTGGAGTCACAAATTGTGCGGTTTGAAAATGAATTGCTGCGAATTATGATTCCCCCTGAGCCGACGGATAGTCGCAATATTGTCATGGAAATCAGGGCCGGTGCGGGGGGAGACGAAGCTGCACTCTTTGCCGGGGATCTGGCTCGGATGTACACCCGATATGCGGAAACGATGGGCTGGCGTATTGAACCCATGAGTACCAGTCCGGCAGAGGGCGGCGGATTTAAGGAAACGATCTTCACCATCACTGGTGGAGAGGTTTATAGCTTTCTGAAGTACGAAAGCGGTGTGCATCGCGTGCAGCGGGTGCCCACGACGGAGGCGAGCGGCCGCATCCATACCTCGACCGCAACCGTCGCGGTGCTCCCGGAGGCAGAGGAGGTGGACATTGAGATCAACCCCGGCGACCTCGATATCTCCACCATGCGCGCGAGTGGCGCGGGCGGCCAGCACGTGAATACGACCGACTCCGCGGTCATGATGGTGCACAAACCCACCGGCACCACGGTGTACTGCGCGGACGAGCGCTCGCAAATTAAGAACCGGGCAAAGGCGTTGACCGTGATGCGATCCCGCCTCTTGAAGGCCAAGATTGAAGAAGAAAATGCTAAATACGCCGCCCACCGTAAGGGTCAAATCGGGACGGGCGACCGCAGCGAGCGCATCCGCACTTACAACTTCCCGCAAAACCGCCTCACCGACCACCGCATCGGGCTCAGTCTCTCCCTGCCCCCGATCATTGAAGGGGCGTTGGATGATCTCATCACCGGTTTGCGGGATGCAGACATCGGTGAGAAGGTGCAGGAATTGCTCCGCTCGCAGCAGGGGTGAGCGGATCCAAGCTAGTCCCCAATTAAACCCAAATCCTCAACCTGTGCACTCCGTTCTTGAAATCATCCAGCGCACAGAAGGCTATTTTCGGGAAAAAGCTGTCCCGGATCCCCGCCTCAATGCTGAACTTTTGATTGGTCATGTGCTTGGCCTAAAGCGCTTACAGCTCTACCTGGAGTTTGATCGTCCGATGGAGGAGGCCACACTCGCAAAGTTGAGGCCGCTGGTGCGCAGGCGGGCAAGTCGTGAGCCGTTGCAGCATGTGCTCGGAGAGGTGGGGTTTGGTGATTGCCTGCTAAAGGTGGATCGTCGGGCACTGATTCCCCGTCCGGAAACGGAGTATCTGCTCCAGATTGTATGCAAGCGCTTTGATGAGTCGCCTCCAGGACGTATTCTGGATCTGGGTACGGGAACCGGAGCTTTGGCACTAGGTTTGGCGGCGCACTTCACCGAGGCAAGCGTCGTGGCGCTCGACCAGTCCGCAGAAGCCCTCGAATTGGCGAAAGAAAACGTTGCCAAAAACAATCTCGGTGAGCGGGTCCGTATGCTCCGGAGCGACTGGTTCTCGGCCCTCGCTGATGAAGCACCCTTCGACCTGATTGTTGCGAACCCCCCTTATCTGACCGAAGCGGAGATGCAGAGTGCCGCGCCCGAAGTGATCGACTACGATCCGCACAGCGCTCTGCTCGCTGCCGACGAAGGTCTGGCCGATCTGCGCAAAATTATCGCGGAAGCCCCGGCCTTTCTCAAACCCGGTGGCCTGCTCGCCCTTGAGAGTGGTATCGACCACGCCGCACCGCTCGAGGCCCTCTGCCAATCCCCCGACTGGACTGGATTTGAAATCGGCACCGACCTCGCCAACCGCCCGCGCTTTTGCTTCGTGCGGCGAGCTTAGCGATGCGTTAGTGATGGGTCTAAGCCGATAGCTGCTATTCTTCTGGCGGACGCGACTCCACAACTTTGGACGAATTCGTCGCTGCGAAGTCGCCGGAAACATAGCGATGAAGCACGCTGGAAATCAGCGTCTGGAACCGGATACACATAGGCCTCAACTTTCACAAACATGATCCTTTGCTCGGGGTATTTCTTGATCGGGATGCTCGTTTATAGCGCGTATGTCGTCGCATTCGATGTGAAGGACAATATCCTGAAAACCATGGCTTCGATCACGGCGGAGTAAGGCATCCTTTTTGTTAGACCAATCGAAGAGTAGACTACGCTATCCTATGTGTGCCGAATGTTAACAAAGGTCAGCTCCGGGATTGAATGGTGCACACATTATTGAAGAAATTGGGGCTTAATCCTCCTCCAACGCAAAATTCACTCCGGTGATGCCGGCGCGC
>PWZW01000186.1 GCA_003567255.1 Puniceicoccaceae bacterium
AGGTGGACATCAGAGATGAAGACGGATTTAAATCTGAGAAGCGGCTTTTCCATGAGAATGAGCATAGATTGTGAATAACTTTATTCAAAACCTAAATCACTGGTGTATAGTATCTTAACCCGTATGTAACCTTTGGTTCCCAAATGTAACAATCCTGGAGGCGCGGAGGCTCCGTACTGAAAAATCATCAAGATTGTTTATAAAAACAGCGAAGAAACCTTGCCTCAGCCTGAGTTTGCGCCTTATTGTCTCACTCATGTCAGCGTCTGTTTTAATAGTGGATGACGAGAAGCATACCCGGGAGGGTTTGGGCGCGGCTTTGGAAGACACTTACGAGGTCTATCTGGCAGCGGATGCGGAAGAGGCCTTTAATCTAATGGAGGTGGAGGCCTTTGATGTTGTTTTAACGGACCTGCGGATGGCGGGTAAATCCGGCTTGAAAGTGATTGATGAAGCTTTGAAGCGACCAGAGCGTCCGATTTGTATTATGATGACGGCGTATGGGAATGTGGAAACCGCGGTAGAGGCGATGCGTCGGGGAGCTTTCGATTTTCTCACCAAACCGGTCAATTTGGAAAAGCTGGAGATTGTGATTCGGCGGGCGCTGAAGTCGCGGACAGTGGAGACCGAGAATATCCAACTGCATGAAAGGCTGGATCAGAAGTACAGCTTTTCGGGAATCGTAGGAAATTCGCCCGCGCTCGTGGACGTAATTGACCGGGTGAAACTGGTCGCGCCTTCGCGGGCTACCGTCCTGCTTGGCGGCGAAACCGGTACGGGGAAGGAGTTGATTGCACAGGCGGTTCACCAAAATAGTCCGCGCTCACGGGGACCTTTCGTGGCAGTGCATTGTGCTGCATTGGCCAGTAACCTTTTGGAGAGCGAGTTATTTGGGCATGAGCGCGGTGCCTTTACCGGAGCTTCTGATAAAAGGACGGGGCGTTTTGAAAACGCGGATGGCGGGACGCTTTTTCTCGACGAGATCGGGGAAATTGACGCCTCGATCCAGGTAAAACTGCTGCGCTTTTTGGAGACCAGAAGCTTCGAGCGTTTGGGCAGTAGCAAAACTATCAAGGTGGACGTTCGCTTGGTCTGTGCGACCAATCGGGATCTTGAGCAAATGGTCCGGGACGGAGATTTTCGAGAGGATTTGTTGTATCGCTTGAATGTTGTGACTATTCATCTCCCGGCTCTCCGTGACCGTAAAGGAGACCTTCCGATTCTTTTAAATCACTACATTAAAATCTTCAGCAAAGAAAATGGTGTCCCGCCGGTGAAGCTTACAGACGAGGCACTTGAGCGCCTCGGAGCTTACCGCTGGCCGGGAAATATTCGCGAGCTGAGGAATTTCTGCGAGAATATCGTGGTCCTCAAGGCGGGGCAGACGATCAGTGAGTATGATTTGGAGGCAAAGTTTCTGGCCTTGGAGGGTGCTGCAGGGGGGGATGCTGCGCCTGATGGTTCCGCGCCGGGGAGTGCCTCCTCGGGGTCGCTCAGTATCGAAGAAAACGAAAAACGTTTATTGCGAAATGCACTGGTAAGGGCTGGTGGCAACCGGACCAAAGCGGCGCAAATGATGGGAGTGAGCCGCCGCACATTGCATCGAAAACTCGCCCTTTGGCCGGAATTGGACGTTCGCTAAGCTGATCCGATCGGGTGGATCGCGGTGGGCCGTGCTTAGATCGACAAAATTGCTTTGCTGAGTATCTCCGCCGCTTGCTCAATCGCCTCGCCCTCGTGGGCGGTGCTGATAAAGCAGGTTTCGAAAGGAGAGGGTGGCAGATAGACCCCGTGCTCGAGAGCGTAGTGGAAAACCTTTTTAAAGTGAGCAGTGTGGCTGTTCACCGCCTCGTCGTAGTTCGTCACCGGGGCGGCGGCGAAGAAGAGTGCAAACATACTCCCGACTTGAGGCACCTGGAGGGCAAGCCCCTTCGCTTTGGCCGCTCCGAGCAGTGCGTCGCGGATGGTTTTACCCAAGGTATCGAGTCTGTCGTAGGGAGCTTCCTGCCGGAGCTTTTTCAGCGATGCGATGCCAGCGGCCATTGCCAGGGGGTTACCGCTCAACGTTCCCGCCTGATAGACGGGACCGACCGGGGCAAGGTGCTGCATGATTTCCCGCTTCCCGCCAAACGCGCCCACCGGTAAGCCGCCTCCGATGATTTTGCCCATTGCCGTAAGGTCGGGGGTGATGCCGATGTGACTTTGTACGCCTCCCTCAGCAATCCGGAAACCGGTCATCACCTCATCGAAAATCAGCACCGTTCCGTGGGCTTGGGTGAGTTTACGGAGTTTTTCAAGGTAGTCCGGGTGGGGGAGCATCAGGCCACAATTTGCGGGAAAGGGCTCAACGATGACCGCAGCGATTTCGGAGCCGTAGTTGGCAAAGCAGGCTTCAAGGCCAGCCGCATCATTATAGTCGAGGACGAGCGTGTCTGCGGCCACTGCCTTGGGGACTCCTGCACTGTCTGGATTCCCAAGGGTGAGGGCGCCTGAGCCTGCCTTCACCAACAAAGCATCGACGTGGCCATGGTAGCAGCCGGCAAACTTAATGATCTTGTCTCGCCCTGTGTAGCCACGGGCGAGTCGAATGGTGGACATGGTGGCCTCGGTACCGCTATTGCACATGCGGACTTGTTCAACGGAAGGAACCATTGAGAGGATCAACTCAGCCATCTCCACTTCATAGGGATTGGGCGTTCCAAAGCTGGTCCCGTTTTGGAGGGCACTGGCAATTGCGTCGCGGATCTCCGGGCAGTTATGGCCGTGGATTGCTGGTCCCCAGGTACAGACGAAATCAATCAGTGAGTTTCCATCAGCGGTTTCCAGGTGAGCGCCCTGCGCACGGCGAGTGAAGAAAGGTGCGCCGCCGACGGAGCGAAAGGCGCGCACAGGAGAGTTGACGCCTCCGGGCATTGACCGCTGTGCTTGCTTAAAAAGTGTCGTCGAGTCCATAGTGCATGGAAACAGCCACCCGCTCGGAACGGCAACACAGATTCGCAAAAAAGTGAGCTTAGACCCAGTGAAGGGTTGGGTGTCTTTTCGTTTGATCGCGCTTCAAGGAGGGCAGTAAGTCGAAGTTGAGCACCGGAGCATCGTGTTCGATGGACTCGGTGGCGCAGGCGCGGAGGGCGCGCCAACGAGCCCAGGGATAGTCCGGAGCGCGGGCGATTTGACAGCGTACGCTGCGCCACTCGGTGAATGCACGTTCGGCATCTCCGGCACTGATTTCCGCTTCCGGATAGGCTTTTTGGATAGTGATCAGGGCATCCTTCGCGGTGAGTAGTTCACTGGCGCCATCGCCGTAGTCTTCCGGAAGCCCTTGGGCAAGGTAACCGGGAAAAGTCCGGCTTTGATAGGCTTCGCGGCAAATTGCCGCTAGCGGTGTACTCCCGCTGCCCACCAAGTTGAAGCGGTGTCCGGCGCGGAGGTTGATTAAATCTTTGAGCAGTTCCTCTATCGCGTAGTGCTCGATCTCAAGGGCTGCGGCGATAGCCAGGCCCTCACCCCCGTTGAAAAAAGACGTGATCAAGCCGCGCCGGGTTGGATGCCCTCGCGCATCGAGCAGCCCAAGGCGCTGCCAAGTGCCGGCAACGCTGTTGTCTCCAGTGAAATCCTGGATTTTCCGATGTTGGTCGTTCAATTGAGATCCGCCTATCTCACGCGTTCTCGTTTCGGGATTAAGGAGGGCGTGTCCGTCCTGGTCAATCAGTGCCATCACCGGAGTGTCGGTAAAATCGATCCGGCAGAAGAGCGTGCCACTCCGCTCAACCAGCTCTGCGGGCTGGCCTCCCTGAGTGAGAAAGGGTAGGTCGGGGAGGACCCATTTTTCGATTTGCTCGAGACTAAGGTCGCGTGGCACTCCCTTGCGTCGCCACCTCCCTCCGAGCGAGCGGAGGCTTTTTCTGAGCCATTTGGTCAATGTCAGCGCATGCTGCTCTTTACTTTGGGGGAATTGTGCAAGGGGCGCCTCCCGTCCATAGCGTTTCGCCCCCTCTGCGTTTTCCAAGCGGCAGCTGACGCCAAACTTTAGTTTTGCGAGGGTTCGAGGGCTGGAAAGGGCTGGGCGCCAGTCGTCACGTTCAAGGATGAGGGCATCGGCTAACTTGACGGTTCGCTCAGGTCGTTGCCGCTCCCAGTAACCCGCTTTATTTTTAAACTCGCGAACGGAGCCGCCGGCGAGTTTCTGTTCGCCGCACCCAACTGAGGGGTGACTTGTGGAAACCTTGACGCAACCGGACTGCGAAGTCGGGGAGGTGGGTCGGTTTAAAAAAGTTTCCAGACCCAGAGGAACCCGGTTTTTCGAAAATAGGCGCGATGTCAGGGACCTTGCTGCCTCCAGCGGGTCCTGTTTGCTTTGGGCGGCGGCGTGCATGAGCGTGAGTAAAGCGGGCCAATCCACCTGGTCCGTACGGCTTAGCGCAAGGGGATGAGCATCGCCAAGACGGGCTTTACCCTCGCTGAAAAGAATACTTCCCTGATCGTCGAGCCCCCGGCGTCCTGCGCGACCAAACATTTGAAGCAGTTCATCCGGACGAATGAGGCGATGGACCTGGCCGCTCCGGTACTCGCGGTCTAGCACCAGTACCGAGCGAACAGAAAAATGAATACCTGCGCCGAGGCCAGTGGTTGAACAAATGAGCTTGAGCTGCCCGTTTTTCGCCAGCGGCTCGATCAAGCCCACCCGCTGGGCGTAGCTAAGGCCGCTGTGATGATAGGCCACCCGCTTTTTTAGAATGCGGGCGAGCTGTGGCCCAGCCAACTTTTTTTGCTCCGGGCTGAGTTGTAAAAGATCGGGTGAGGTGATCATGGAAGCAAAATGCACAGCGAGTCTTTCAGCTGCTCTGCGCTTGGGTGCAAAGACCATTACCGGTCCCAAGCCGGAGAGGAGGGCGCGGGCCAAGCGTCGGGGTAGATGCCCTTCGATGTGGGGCGGAACTTTGTCGGGAAGACTCTCCAGATTCACCTCATCCAGAGGCACCGGCCGTTCTTTGGTCGCGACAGTCGAGACCTCCCGCCCACAACGACTCAGCCAAGCAGCAACTTGCTCGGGATTGGCAACGCTCCCACTGAGCAAAAGGAGCTGCGTTTGGGCAGGCGCCATCGCCAAAACGATCTCGTAGTTTGATCCGCGGGCGGGGTCGGCCAGCATCTGATACTCGTCGACTACTAACAAAGCAGGGCCCTTGCCTTCCAGAATCGTTCGTTTTTGAGTTTCCAGTGTTGCCACCACAATAGCCGCTTGAGGGTCGATCACGATGTCACCCGTAGTGATCCCAACATCCCAACCACGCTGTTTCCATTCCAGAAATTTATCGTTCGCCAAGGCCCGCGTGGGCACCGTGTACACCGCTTTTCCGCGATAGCCGGATTTGATCAGCAGCTCAAAAATATGGGTTTTGCCTGCCCCCGTCGGCGCATCCACGATCACATCCCGGCCAGCCAGCAGGGCGCGCACTGCGTTTTGCTGCCAGAGGTCGGGAACGATAAACTGATCGCTAAGTAAGGTCACCACCGATAAACAAGCGAATTGCAGGGATAAGCGCAAATCCTCCAAGGTTTGTTTTTTGCTGTTGTGATTGAGAACAATGCAAAGTGGATTTTTAAATATTACTTGTTGACTAATTAACTTATGAATTGAAACTTCACAGTTTCGTGCCTTCTTAAAGAGCGCCGTACCGTCATGACGACTCCCGAAAATATCCATACTGAATTCCACCGGATGCAAAGCCGGGAAACCAAGGAAGCCCAGCTGCGCCAGCGGGCCCATCTTTTTTGGTTTTATGGTCTATCCGGTTCGGGAAAGAGCACGCTCGCGGTGGAGCTTGAGCAAGTGCTTTCCAGCGAGGGCTACGTTGTAAAGTTGTTGGATGGCGACAACGTGCGGAGTGGTTTAAACAATGATTTGGGCTTCAGCGATGCCGACCGTATGGAGAACATTCGGAGGATTGCCGAGGTGGCGAAGCTTTTTCTGGACAGTGGGATCGTGGTGATTGCCTCATTTATTACACCAACGCGTGCCTTGCGGGACTTGGTGGCCGAGAAGATCCAAGCGGACGACCTCACGCTAACGCATGTAAAGTGTTCTTTCGAAGCCTGTGCCGAGCGGGATGTCAAGGGGCTCTACAAAAAGGCCTCTGCGGGCAAGGTTACGGCTTTCACTGGAAAAGATTCGCTTTTTGAAGAGCCCTTAAAAGAAGCTGCGGATTGGTGTATCGATACCCAGACGCTTTCGGTAGCCGAGTCCGTCAACCATCTGTTGGCGCGGATGCGCCCGCTAATTAAACGATAATTGAGCCCCTACACGACCTACCAAAATTTATTATGCATCAATCCTACGCTGTTTCACACCTGACCCAACTCGAATCCGAGTCGATTTACATCCTGCGCGAGACTGCTGCGCAGTTTGAGCGACCAGTCCTGCTGTTCTCCGGGGGTAAAGACTCCATCGTCATGGCTCACCTCGCGCGCAAGGCGTTTTGGCCTGCAAAGCTGCCCTTTCCGCTCATGCACGTCGATACCGGGCACAACTTTGCGGAAACGATCAGCTACCGCGATGCGTACGTAAAGGCCTGCGGTGCCGACCTAATCGTATCCTCGGTGCAGGATGCGATCGACGACGGCCGCGTGGTCGAGGAAAAAGGCGCGAATGCCAGCCGGAACGCGCTGCAGACCGTGGCTTTGTTGGACAGCTTGGAGGAGCATCAGTTCGACGCTGCGCTGGGAGGTGCGCGCCGGGATGAGGAAAAAGCCCGCGCCAAAGAACGCTTTTTCTCCCATCGAGACGAATTTGGTCAGTGGGATCCTAAAAACCAGCGTCCCGAGCTCTGGAACATCTTCAACGGACGGAAGGGCCACGGCGAACACTTCCGTGTATTCCCTTTGAGTAACTGGACCGAGATGGACATCTGGCAGTACATCAAGGCTGAGAAGATTGATCTACCAAGCTTATACTTTTCCCATGAGCGCGACGTCTTCATGCGCGATGGCGCTTACCTGGCGGTCACCGATTTTGTGACGGTTCGGCCAGAAGAAAAAGTGGAGCGAAAAAAGGTCCGTTTTCGTACGATTGGCGATGCCACCTGTACGGGAGCCACGCTTTCGGAGGCACATTCCTTGGATGACATTATCGACGAGGTGGCGGCCGCCCGCCAAACCGAGCGGGG
>PWZW01000103.1 GCA_003567255.1 Puniceicoccaceae bacterium
AGCGGGACGGTCCACGCCCGACCACCCCGCAGACCCAGTTTCTTGAGGAGCTGAGCGCCGCCCCGGGGGTGACCCTACCACCTCGGGAGGCAGCGCGCCCGGTGCAATCAAGGCGCTTTGACCGGAAGCTTTCCCACGCATATCAAATCACCTCTTTTTCCGCGTTATCAAGGATCGACGCGCAGACCGCACCCAGCGGAGACCCCTCCACCTTGTCCGGCATGGAAGATGTGGTCCCGGAAGACGATGATCTGGAGGAACCCCTGCGGCAAAGCAGTTTGCTGCCGGAGGAGGGGAGTGATCTGTTGCTCGAGAGCTTTCCTGGGGGCGTGCGGACGGGGACTTGTTTGCACGAAATGCTGGAACGCTGTGATTTTACCTCGGCCGCCTCTTGGCCGCAGATTGCACGGGGAACCATTGCCCGGCACTTCCCGGACAGCAGCGGTCCGCAGCTCGATCAACGTGTGGACGAAGTGATGGACTTGCTGAAGCAGTTGACCACTACAAAAATTGCCGGCTTGCACGGCGGGGAGATCCAGCTTGCTGAGCTGAGCCCGGCAGAGACCATTCCCGAGCTGGAGTTTTACTTCCCCGTTGGGAAAGTGGATACTGCGCGGCTTGAGGCGGTGCTGGAAGCCTGGGCTGAAAGGGTCGGCTTGCCTTACCTTCCCGTTCGTTATCAAACCAGGGAGATCGAAGGCTTCCTCACCGGAAGCATCGACCTCTTTTTCCGACAGGGGGGGCGCTTTTATGTGTTGGACTGGAAAACGAACCAGCCGCTACCCGGGCAAGCCCGGCTTCGAAAGACCTACGGAAGAGACGGCATGCATGCCCATATGGTGCACGGACGCTACTATTTGCAGGCGCTCATCTATACCCTGGCAGCGGCCGCACACCTCCGCCTCTGCCTCGGGGAGCGTTTTGACTGGGATACACACATGGGTGGATTTCTCTATTGCTTTGTCCGCGGTATCGGGTCCTCCAGTGGCTTCTTGCACGAGGCGTTTTCCGAGGCAGAAGTGCGGATGGCCAGTGAGGCGGTGGGCTTGCCCGCGCCGGGAAAGGAGGGGGAGGTATGACCGCTGAGAACCAACTGGACCAGGCACTGGCGAGCGCATTGATCGAGCAGTTACGTCCGATTGATCTAACGCTGGGAGCCAAGCTATTTGCCGGTTCACCGCTCAGCCCCCTGCCGCCAATGGCAGACCTGATCTCCGCCCCGGGACGGCTCTTCTGGCTGGCAGCGCTAACGAGTTACGCGCAGGGCCAAGCCCATAGTGGCCTCTCTCTCGACCCGGAGATGCGGCTCGTGGATTTATTTGACGGTCTGGCGGAAACCATGCCGAAGCTGCCCTTGGCGGTGTCAGACATCCTCGGCACCGGGGAGGCGCTTTGTCGGGATTTTCCGGATTTTGTGGTGGCGGAGGATCAAGGCGCGGCGGAAGTCCGGGCGGCGCTCATTTATCGGGATGACAGTCGCTTTGTTTATTTTCAGCGCTGGTACCGCATGGAGCAACGCTTGGCGGGATTTGTCCGTGAGCGTTTGCAGCGGACGCCCGACGCTCTGCCGAAGGGTTTTGGCGAGACCTTTCAACAGTTTTTTCCTCCATCCGGCCTGGTGGAAAACCCCTGGCAAGCGGTGGCTTGTTTTGCCGCATTGAGGCATGCATTCTCAATCATCACCGGGGGGCCGGGTACTGGAAAAACCACGACGGTGACCCGTTTGCTCGGGCTGTTACTGAAACTTCCGGAGGCAAGCCGGCCCACCGCGATCCACATGGTTGCCCCGACCGGAAAGGCGGCAGAGCGGATGCGGGAGGCTTTCGGTGCAAATTTCGAGGCGATGTGTGCGGAATTACCGGAGGTGGACGCGGAACAATTGAGGGCGAGAAAGGAGGCATCGATTGCGCCCGCTTCGACCATACATGCCTTTCTCGGAAGCCGGGGAGGGCAGGTGTTTAAGCATCACGCGGGCAATCCGGTGCACTGTGACCTTTTGATCGTGGACGAATCCTCAATGGTCGACCTGGAACTGTTCAACGCCCTCATCGATGCGCTACCGGAAACCTGCCGCCTTGTGCTCCTTGGTGACAAGCATCAGCTGGCAGCGGTTGGCACCGGAAATGTCTTTAGCGATCTGACCGGAACGGTCGATCCGCGTCGGGAGCGTGACCTAAATCACTTTTCGGCAGATTTCCGGGCAGGCTTTGCCGCGCTCAGTGGAGCAAGTTTACCGGAGTCGACATCTGGCCCGGCACTTTGCGGGGATGTCGTGGTCGAATTGACACACAGCTATCGCTTTCGGGGAGATTCACCCGTGGGCCAGCTTGCGGAGTTATTGCTTAGCCAAGCACGGTTGCCCGGACCGAACGAGGCGGGGTTCACCCTTTGCGGTTTTGAAGAAGATTGGTTTTCCCGACTTTCCGCCGCACTGGCGGATTACAAGACTGCCTTAGGCCATGATGCGCCACCCCGGACATTACTGAAAAAGATCGGTAGCGTGCGTGTACTCTGTGCGGTGCGCCGGACGGAACACGGGGTGGAGGCGATCAATCGGAGGCTCGGTGAATATGTCTTGGGCGCGGGCGTGTCCGGCAAGCAGGCGACCGATGGCTTGCCGTTTATCATCCGCGTGAATGACCGTAATTTAGGACTGTCGAACGGGGATTGCGGGGTCTTTTACCGTGATAAAAACGATCAACTGAGTGCCTGCTTTACCGATCCGGATGCACCCTCCGGCGTTCGCTGCCTGAACCCTTACGTCCTCCCTGCCTGGGAGCCGGCCTTTGCCCTGACGATTCATAAATCGCAAGGGTCAGAGTATGATGCCGTCGTGATTGTCCTGCCCGAAATGAAGCGGAAGTTTATTACCTGGGAGCTTGTTTACACGGCGGTGACGCGCGGGCGCAAAGCGGTGACGCTTATTTTACCGGACGCCTTAAAAGGGGCGCCGCTGGAGCACACAAACCGGCGCTCCGGCCTGCGCCAAGAACTGCTCCCACGGGATTAAACGGAAGAGCTTTCGTACTTGTGACTTGTCGTCGGAGCGTTTCCGAACCTAAGTTAAACCATCATGGCAAAGCCGCGAAAGCCCGCCCCGGAGACGTGTCCAATTTGTGGAGAAGACCTCGAACCCCACTACCTGTCTTGTCCGAATTGTGGTTCTTGTCACGCCACCGGGTGGAAAAGTGATGCCAGCGGCGATGGGCTCGGCCTCGATGAGGACTTTGACTACGATGAATTTGTCGAGCGCGAGTTTGGGAATGGCGCGCCCCCGCGGCGGGGCCGTGCCGCATGGGTTTACTGGGTGGCCCTGGCCTTACTCGTAGGCTACGCGCTGAGTTTCGTTTTGCGGCGGTGGTGAGTTTTTACCCGACGGCAAGTGACGACCTAAAAAAATTCCAAGGTTCGATAAGTGCGGGTGGGAAGGTAGCGCCGAAGGGCCGGGACACGAAGCTCGTCCTCCATGTCCCGGATACGCTCGAGCGCAATCTGCGCTGCGATGGATTCAGGGTCTGGGAGATCGGCATGGTGTGCCTTCAAGTATTGATAGGCCTCCTCAGTGCGGTCGAGGCGCCGCAGTAATTCGGCGTGGATCCGCGCCGCGAAATGGGGAGCGCCTTCCATGGCGGCGGCTTTGCCAAACCACTTGGCTGCGTTTTCAGTATCTTTCAGTCGATTATTATAAATTTGGGCAATTTCCAAAACCATGCGGGGGTTTTTCGGATGAAATTCCCGCGCGCGTTGGATGAGCTCAATTCCGCGCATCGCCTGCTCGTAGTCGATCTCATTTTGGACTGATTTCGGGACTGTCTGGTAACCTCCGAGGGCGCGGATTCTCCAATTTGGAATATCGTAGGCCGTCATGCGCGCACCGTTTATCCAAAAGAAATCGGGGCGCGGATCCAGTTGCGTAACGAGCTGGATCATGGTTTCCGTTTTCGGTTGGTCTTTTTGCTGCCAGTAGTGGTTGGTTTGTATCCAGAGCAAGTCAGCGAAGATTGCCCGGAAGCCTCCGAGCACACCGATCAAAACTCCCTGCCCCACAGCGCCCTCCAGTTCGCCGAGATTGAGCTCCGGTTGGCCGCTTTTGACCGTTTGCCAAACGGGTGCCTCGATCGGCCTAACCACCAGACCAGTCACACTCAGTCCCGCCAAACAAATGAAGATAGTCTGGATGCGCCGGATAAACGGGTGTTTGGCTTGGAATCGATTCAACATCAGCAAATGGTTCGCCTAAGCGGGAGCGGCGGTCGTCGCTAGATTTCCTTGCGACGAAAGTTGACCAGGGCGAGCAAGAGAAAGAGCACGGTATAAATCAGGCTGAAACAGAGAATACCTCCGTAGGTTGCCGCCGTAAGTGCGGGCTCACTTCCAGGGACGACCATCCGGTCACCCAGGTTGAAAATTTGGAAATTGGGAAAGAGGAGGCTAAGAAACCAGACCAGAGCGGCGAGCATCGGATTGGCGATGTCGGCATAGGCATCTCGGGCGATGTACTGGAGCTGGCAAATGACCAAGACGAAGAAGGAGACCACAACGGTGTAAAGGTTCGTGTTGGAGAAGCTGGCGATGAACAAGGCAATCGCCGCGATGATGCCAAACTTCAGCCATTGCACGAACCCGAAAAGAAACACCTCGCCGTAGGCGAGCGTACGGCCGTCCGGGAAGCTGTCTGGGAAGCTCGCCATCAAGGCGCCCTCCCGCCAATAGAGGACCCCCCAAAGCACCGTCGAAATGAGCAGACAAAAGACTCCAATGAGGCAGTGCGCGCCGAGAAATTTGCCAACGAGAAACTCGAGGCGATACACCGGCTTGGCGAGCAAGGTCAGGGCGGTGCGATTTTCTATCTCGCTAAAAAATAGCTGAGTCATCGCGGTAATCGCAAGGATTGCACCAAAAAAGAAAATTGCGCCAAAACCAAAGTCAGTGACGAACTTCAGCTCACTTGCGCCAAAATTAAACTGTTGAAAAAAGCCCGCACCAAGGACGAGCGCCACTGCGATCGTTAGCACGGTATTGAAAAATCGCTGCCGGACCGCTTCCAAAAACGTATTGGCGGCGATGGTCTGCATGCGGCTTGTGCTTTCGCTCAGGGTGCTCACGAGTCAGACTCCTTTCCCGGGTCTTGGGAAGCGGTGTTTTTGGTTGATGGATTGTGCTCAGCTTCCCGCGAGCTGACCTCCTTCAAAAATAGCTGATCGAGGGAAAGGCGTGGGGTTTCGGTGCGGCGGAGTCGGACACCGTGTGTTTTTAGCGCAGCTTCCACGGCGGTGCGCGCTGCCGGGGTGAGTGCATCCACCACGAGGCTTTCCGCATTAGCCTCGCTGGTGAGCTCGGCGATGGTGCCTTCGCGAATCAACTTCCCGCGATGCAGGATGGCTACCCGGTCGCATAAGCCCTCGATCTGGGCGAGGAGGTGAGACGAGAGTAATACCGTCTTGCCGCGCTTTTTGAGGGTACGGATGATGTCGGCGATCGCCGCCGAGCCGAGGGGGTCCACCCCGGCAGTAGGCTCGTCGAGGATGACCAGTTGCGGATCGTGGACGAGGGCCTGGGCGAGGCCGATACGCTGAAGCATGCCCTTTGAGTAGGTGCCGACTCGGCGGTGCGCAGCCTCTGTCATTCCCACCAGCTCAATGACCTCGCTTACCCGCTCGGCTTGCTCCGCCTTGGGCACGCCGCAGACCCGTGCGTAGAAACGCACTAACTCAGTACCTGAAAGGTAGCGGTAAAAATAGGGTGCCTCCGGAAGAAAGCCGACCGAATGGCGGGAGCGGACCGAACCGGAAGGCTGTCCGTAGATCTCACATGCGCCGACCGAAGGTGCCAAGAGGCCAAGGATGATTTTGATCGTGGTGCTTTTACCCGAGCCATTTGGGCCAAGCAGCCCGTAGATTTGGTTGTCCGCGATTTCCAGGTTCAGGTCCTCCACCGCGCGCAGCTTGGTGCCCTTCATCCCAATGGAAAAGTCCTTGGTCAGTCCTTTTATGGAAATGGCCGGAGGTGTGCTCATTGTGTAATTCGAAAACCGCGGCAAGTCCGGGTTCCCTCGCTCAGTTCGTAGTCTGCGGATTTAATGTAGCTGCGCATTTCCTCGGCGACCGCATCGAACAGTGCCTTTACCTCGGAGCGCTCCCCCTCGGCGAGCATTTCAACCCGTCCATCCGCCAAGTTCCGTACCCAGCCGGACACTTCGTAACCTTTGGCTACGGCAACGGTTTGGTAACGAAAGCCAACGCCTTGAACGTGTCCGCTAAAGAACGCTTTCAGGCGAGAAACCCGTGGACTATGTGGAACTTCAGACATTTGTTGGTGGTGGACTAGGAAAATTTTATACTCTGGGAAAGCATGCATTTTTCATCCGCTGCTTGCAAAGCGGAAAATGGTCCGGATTTAAAGTTGATTTTTAGACGGAAGCTTCCACCCTCTAAGAAGGATGCATTTCCTAAAACTATGAGCGATCAGAATTTTGAGCACTTCGACGGCGATTGGGAAGAGTACCGGGGTGATCTGTGCTGGAGTGAATCACAATGGAGGAACTATCTCAATGGTTCTGAGCGGGATACCGCCCGCTTTCTCTCCATCTACAACACAGTGAAAGACCGACCCAACCATTTGGATGAGGCAGCCGTGCTTATGGGCTGGGATGCGGAGGATATTTCGCTGACGGAAGATTTCCTGAGTGAGAGTGAGGCCGAATCTGATGCCGAGGATGGGGAACCCTATACCATGCATCGGCATCCGGTGTACGTGGTGACCCGCGCACTTTACCGCTATCTACAGCAGTCTTGGGAGCGGGTCTTGCATAATGAACAGGCGAGTGGGATGAGCCCCTTGCTTTGCTGGAAATACGGACGTTCCCTGCATCAGGGTGAAATGAATGCGATCCTCGCCATACAAGCGCTCGATCTCGGTGACTTTGGGCTGGTGGTTTGCCATTTGAAAAATGCCTTAGCTTCGGTGAATCAGGGCATCGGCATTCTGGATGAAATTTTACCGGCTGAGGATTCTGCGGTTGAGGTGTTTAAGGGAGAGATGCGCATTCGCCTCTTTGACCTGCGGGAACTCTGGCTTCGGGTGATGGGTGATTGCCGGTCAGAGTATCAGCGCCGTTCAAAAGATCAGAATTAATC
>PWZW01000241.1 GCA_003567255.1 Puniceicoccaceae bacterium
CGAGACTGACGACATTCAGGCAAAAATACTCGGACGTTTGAGTTTTATTTACGGCGCCTTTATCGCTTCGCTCGGGGTGATTATTCCTGGAAACGACCTCGTTGGCCGGGCTGCTTTCTTCTTCTGTGGTTTTGTCATGATTGGTGTGGGTGCCGCACTCACCATCGCTTCGAAAAGGCACAAAAAGCGCCAGGACGCTGCCGCCGCGCTTGAGAGCTGAGGCTGTACAGGCCCTCTCCGCCATGTGGGCCAGGGCCGTCGGTGGACTATCCCCAGCAACGCAAACAGAAGCGCGAGACACCCCGGCTACCGCAGTCAAACCATGCTTTTGTGGCTTGGCCTCGGGAGTATTTCAGCCCCCTGGAGGCAGCTGCTTTGGAGAGACAATGTGCGCAGAGGGCGCGGCGCCCACTTTTGTCCAGATGAGTAAAATGCTGACCTGGGAGCGCAGGGATGCGGTTTTGCCCAAGGAAGGTTTGCTTCAGATATCCCGAAGGATATGCGACCGTTTCGTAGAGATCCGAAAGTCTTGACCTCGTTGAGGCAAGCTCAGCGACATTTTTCGGTCGTATCCGGGCCCGACCACAAGGACTGGGAGGGAGGCAGGCAACCAAGCCTACCGGCTTGCTTCAAGCACCACTAAACCATAACATCTACACAAATAAAGAAATCCGCTGTCCACTAATCCGAGAAAGCATCATATCGTAAGCAGCGAGGAGTTCAAAAGTAGATACAAGGGTGGATAACATTTCGAAAAAACGCACATCCGCAGGGCGGGAATTTAATCCCTTCCGGACGGGGCGTACACGGTTGCCATGGCTTGCGCTCGGTTTGGCGATCCTTCTTCACGCGCTGTTCCTATTTTTCCTTCCCGAAGAAGTTTTTAAGGTGGGTGAGGGGGGCGAAGCCTCCGAGCGTTCATTTCAATTTGTTTTTGAACCAATGCCGGAGACGGAGGAGATTGCGCTGCAGCGGTTCGTTGAGGCGAATCCTGATGTTCCGGAAAATGAACCGGACGAGACCGATCAGTTTTCATTTCGAGATCAGCAGGCCGCCGATGAAAGTGAACGTCCTGTGACCGATGAGGGACCCGATACGGAGGGGGAGGAGGATTCTCAGAAAATTGTGGAAAACATTTTAATGCCCGAAATCGGTCCGCTGTCGATGGACGCGATCATCACCGCTGAGGCGGAAGCTGAGATGGATGCGGAATCCGCGGAAGTGACGGATCGTATCGCAGACGCGGTGGGGGAAGGGGAAGCGAGTGATGGATCCGGGGATGTCGGGGAAAGTGAGGAATCCGAGGAAAGGGACGCCAGCGAGGAGGCAGTCGCAGAGGCGGCACCCGCGCCGCGCGCGCCCTCGGACGACTTTCCCTTTGAAGATGAAGAGGAAGCCGGAGAGGGCAGTCGCCTCCGCGAAGGCACCGAGCGCGTAGAAAATGAAGTTCCCAGCGAGGGTGAGGTGGATGGGCCTATCCCGATCACAAGCACAGAAGATGTCACCGAGGTCGCGAGTGCCCCTTCAGGGGGAGGTGAGCCGCGTGCCCGCCCGGCACCCAGACCTCGGCCGAGAGTCTCCCCCGAGTTGGTGGAGGCACCTATCCGCCGATCCAGCGGGGCCGCCAATCGGAGGGGCGATGTCGCCATTGACGCCACGTTTAACGAGTTTGGCGAGTATCAACAGCAGATGATGGCCGCTGTGCAGCGGGGCTGGTTTCAGGAAATTGATTTCTTCCAACCACTGGACACCGCGGCAACGGTCCACATTCGATTCACGCTGCGCTCGGATGGCAGTGTGCACGATATGCAGGTGGTGGAAACCAGCGCCGGAGAGGTGGCCACGCTCATCTGTCAAAGTGCGGTGGAAAAACGCTCTCCTTTCCGGCCCTGGACGCGGGATATGATTGAAGTTTTTGGGGAAGAACAAACAATGAATTTCCGTTTTCACTATCGATGAGTCACCCACACGAAGCCACGTTAAAAAATCTGCCGATGGGCCAAGGGGTTCAGGTTTTGGTGTGCGATGAGCATGGTTTGCTCGCTCTGGAAAAGCCAACGGGCACGCGTGCTCACCCCAACGATTCATCAGCGGACCCGAATGCTTTGCTGACGGTGCCCTACGATCATGACGCGGAGTGCTACCTCTGGGATCATGCAGGCCAGCGGCGTTTGATCTACTTAGTAAACCGTTTGGACTCCCCCACTTCAGGGGTTATCCTGCTTGCGCTCTCAAAGCCCGTCGCTGATGCCGCAAAGGCAGTATTCAAAACGCACCGGGCACGGAAGACTTATTACGCAATTGTGCGTGGTCGCCCGCCAGTGGCGCACGGAACCTGGAGGGACACGCTCACCAAACAGCGCAAGGGCGAAACAGTGAGGGTCGGGCCGGGGAAAGTCCTGAGCGCAAAGACAGAATTCCGAACGCTGAAGCACTGGCAGTACGCGTCCAGCGAATTGGGTCTCCTTCGCCTTAGTCCCCTGACCGGACGTACCCATCAGCTCCGCATCCAGTGTAAAATACACCGGCATCCCATCCTCGGTGATCAGACTTATGGAGACTTTGGGATGAACCGCCGTTTGCTGCAAGGAGCGGTGGAAGATCGGCTTTACCTTCATTCGGGGAAGACGGAATTAAGTTACATTCTGTTTGATAAGGTACAGACCTTCTCGGCGCAGAGTCCGCTTCCGGCAAGTTTTGAACGGCTTATTGAGGTCAAGCCGGCGGGTTTGCGTTCGATCAATCCGACGCCGGTGAAAAAACTATCACCGGGCCTGGCCCGCAGACGGTTCCGGCACTAGCCGTATGCCAGACGCCAGCGCATATGCTGTACTATCTGTCGCGGACCTTTGGCCCGGAGGCCCAGCCGTCTTTGGACGGCGGGGCCGCTTTCCGCACAGGCAGCCTGCGGCCACGCCTCTTGACGCCGCGAGGTCGCCGCTGGCACAAAAATGCACTCCGCAACGAGGGACGAAGGACTCATGGAAACGAAGATGCGCTAGGCCTGCCGTCGCAAGCCGAGGAGGTACTCCTGATTTCCATCCGTCCCGGAGATCGGGGATTCGATGGAGCCAAGGAGTTCCACTCCGGGAAGTTCATCGAGCGCAAATTTAGTGATAGAGTTTAGGATGCGCTGGCGAATTTCGGGATCTCTAATGATGCCCTTGCCCGCGTTCACTTCCTCCCGCTGAGCTTCAAACTGTGGCTTAACCAAGGCAACCAGGATGCCGCCCGGCGCGAGAAATTGCCAAACCGGACCCAGCACCAAGGTTAGTGAGATAAAAGAAAGGTCCATCACCACCCAATCATAAGCGGAAAGTGGCAGCTCACCCGGTTGGAGGTGGCGGGCATTAAGCTTCTCGAAGTTTTGGACTCTGGGGTCGTCGAGGATTCTTTGGTGCAGTTGGGCTCTGCCCACATCGATGCACGTCGCGGAGAGGGCACCGTGCTGAAGGCAGCAATCCGTAAATCCACCGGTGGAAGCCCCGACGTCGAGGACTGTCTTACCCTCGGGAGAGAGTTCAAAATGTTTCAGGAATCCGAGGAGTTTTTCCCCTCCGCGACTGACAAAACGGGGAGGTTGTTCAAGCTCGATGGGGGTGTCCTCGGGAAGGGGCTTGCCTGGCTTATCCAACCTTTCGGTCCCGAGCCATACCTTCCCTGCGAGGATTAGCGCCTTTGCGCGGCTTCGGGAATCGCACAGCCCTTTATGGACTAAAAGCTCGTCCAGCCGATATTTGGTGGGCTTTGCCATCTCCCGATTTTTAGTTTCCAGCCACGCGCGGCGCCTCAGCGAGGCGGATCAGCATGGCTGGTCTTGCCTGAAATGAAAGGTCTCACATTGCGCCTTTTGGCGCATGTAGTGATCGATGATGACAAGGGCGGCCATTGATTCGACGATCGGGACGGCTCTGGGCACCACGCACGGATCATGGCGCCCACGGCCCATCAGTTCGGTCTCTTTACCCTCACGGTCGACGGTCGCCTGGTTTTGGATGATGGTCGCGGTGGGTTTAAACGCGACGCGAAAGCGAATTTCCTCACCGTTGCTGATGCCTCCCTGAACGCCACCGGAGCGATTGGATTCTGTACCGACCTTACCCGCCTTGTTGACATAGCGGTCGTTGTGTTCCGAGCCCTTGAGCAGCGTCCCGGCAAAACCGCTGCCCACCTCAAACCCCTTGGTGGCGGGGATGGAGAGCATGGCTTTGGCCAAGTCTGCTTCAAGCCGGTCGAACACGGGAACTCCCAGACCAGCGGAAAGGCCTTTGATGCGACATTCGATCACACCACCGACGGAGTCACCCTGGCTGCGGGCCTCCTTGATCCGCGCAATCATCTGCTCGGCGATCGCTGGGTCCGGGCAGCGCACAGGAGTGGCCTCCACGGCATCGAGGCTCGGGAAGGGAATGTCCTGAGTGAGGGCAATGTCATGAATCTGCGAGATAAAGGCCCGGACCTCAACCTGCTCGCTAAGCATTAGGATTTTTTTGGCGATGGCACCTGCGGCCACGCGGCCAATCGTTTCCCGGGCGGAGGAGCGTCCGCCTCCCTCGTGATTACGAATCCCAAATTTGGCATGGTAGGTGAAGTCTGCGTGCGATGGGCGAAATTTATCCTTCATCTCGCTATATGCCCCGGGGCGCTGATCCCCATTCGGAACGTAGATCGCGATGGGCGTGCCGAGGGTTTGTCCCTCAAAGACGCCGGAAACGATGGTGGCGGTATCAGATTCCTTCCGGGGCGTGGTGATGTCGCTTTGGCCGGGGCGTCGGCGGTCCAGCTCAAATTGAATATCGGCAGCCTCGAGGGGAAGCCGGGGAGGGCAACCATCGATCACGACGCCGATGCCGCCGCCGTGACTTTCGCCCCAAGTGGAGATTTTAAATAGAGATCCGAAGGAATTTCCCATGTCGTTTTTGTCGTCGCGATTAAGGGTGAAGTCAATGCCGGGAAGCATCTCGGCTTGGTTTCGCGCTATAATCCCCTTTCGGGGTCGCCTCCCAGGGGGACCGCTTTGCGAGACCCGGCATCCAACTGGTCCACGGCGTAAAGTTTATGCAGCTGCCATCCCGCACGATAGGGGGCGCCGTGTTGTTTCACCCAATTTGTAATCAGGTTAAGGATCTCCGCGTTTTGGTGCTGAGACCATTCCGGATGCAGCCAGACGCTGCGTTCACCGAAGCGTGCGCCGTACAAATCCGTCCACTCTGTGATCGAAGACCGGTTGTCCACGATCAGCTTAAATTCGTTGGCGCGGTCGATGTTCTCATCCAGTGGCGCTTGCCAGCGTTTTGGACTGAGGGTGATCCAATCAATGTCCCCTTTGATGGGGAAGGCCCCGCTCGTTTCCAAGTGGACGGGGAGCCCCCGTGCGTGGAGCGCGTCGGTCAGGGGCGCAAGGTCGTGTACAGCTGGCTCTCCTCCGGTGACCACCACAATATCTGGTTTCTCGGCGACGGCCGCTTGGGCGAGCACTTCGGGGTCCAGACGCTCAATCTTTTTCGGAATATAGTCGGGGTGCCAGGTGCCTGCGGAATCGCACCAGGGGCAGTGAACGGGGCAGCCAAAAGTACGGATAAAATAGGCCGAACGACCGAGGTGCGCGCCTTCCCCTTGCCATGTGAAAAAGCGTTCGTGAATGGGTAATTTCATCGTCAGGCTTTGGGCAGATCGGCGTGGTAGGTCGCGGCGTTTTTCCGGTCCTCTTCGACTTCAACGGAAAGGATCCAGGCCCGTCCGTCGGTGGAGGCCCTGACCTGCGGATCAAAAACCTCGAAAAGATGCTGAGCAATGCCCTCGCTCGAACAGCTCTCGACGAGGTAAGGCTTAAAAAAACTACCGTAAGCCGCGAGGAGTTTCTCGACCGAGGGGTCATCCCGATTGAAAAGGCAGGCGTGGTCGAGGTTTGCCTCAATCCAGTGTTTGATGTAGCGAAGTTTTCCGAAATCGACGACAAAGCCATTGGGATCTGATTCACGGCAGGCGAAGGTGAAGGTGAAGGACCAGTTGTGCCCGTGAATGAGCGCGCAGTGCCCGTCGTGATGATGCTGACGATGGGCGAAGGGAATGTCGTGGTAGGTTTTGCGGCAAGTAAACATCAGGCGATTCTCCAATCGTGCTCAATCAGCGCCTCAAGCTTTGGGGCATCTGCGGCGTAGGGTGTCGGGTCGGAAACACCGGCCAGGTGAAAGGCTTCGCGTCGTTCAATGCAGGTGCCACAGCGGCCGCAGTGGAGTTCGCCCCCCTTGTAGCAGGACCAGGTTGCATCGAAAGGGACCCCCAGTTCGGCGCCGCGGTGCACGATCGCCGCCTTGTCCCACGCCACAAACGGGCGGATAAGCTCGACTTTATGCCAGTCCGCCAGGGGAATGACCTCCGCCAGCTTATCGGCAAACTCGGGACGACAATCCGGATAAATGGCGTGATCACCGCTATGCGCCGCATAGGCGACGCAATCTGCTTTTTGGGCGATGGCGTGCCCCGCAGCGACGGCGAGAAGTATCATATTCCGATTCGGCACCACGGTGGTTTTCATCGAGTCTGCGGTGTAGTGCCCTTCGGCGACCTCAAGCTCCGATGAGGTCAAACTGCTGCCCCCAAGGAGTCGGGCGAGATCCGGCAGGTGCGCAACCTCGTGCGAGATCCCCAGCTCCGCACAGGTGCGCGCGGCAAACTGAAGCTCTTTTTTGTGCCGCTGCCCATAGTTGACAGACAGCGCCTCCACTTGGTGCCCCAGTGCGCGAAGGTGGTAGAGCAAGACGGTGGAGTCCAAGCCCCCGGAGTGTATGATGACAGATTTCATGGAATTCAGTTTTTGCTGTCTGAGACAGCGCCCTGGGAATCCTTCAGCAGGGACAAAGATGAGTGAAGATAAAGGAGGGACCCTGCGTCTGGACGCCAGCAAAGTCAATCGCGAAGGTCGCTCCGCGCTTACCTATTGTTCGAGCCACTCAAGCAGCGAGCGTTCGTCCTTAATCCTCGCTGTGGGGGTGAACGGAGGCAACAGCTCGTTCAAATAGGCGTCCTCGGCAAAACGTTTACAGTGGAGAAGGACAGCCGCCTTATGCCCGGGCGCTCGGACCAC
>PWZW01000226.1 GCA_003567255.1 Puniceicoccaceae bacterium
GAAAAAATCTTTGACCGCGCGTTCACCGATCTCGCTGATCACTCCTTTCATACCATTTGGGAAATGGTCAAGGTCGCTCCTGACTTGATCAAGCTCCGGGCGGATAAGTCGGTTTTCAAGCGGGTCGGTGAGTTTATCAAACACCCCAAGTTGCGTCAGGTGTTCAGTTTTGAACCCCTGTTGATCGGGGGGAATCCCCAAAAGTCTTCGGCAATCTACGCGATGATCCACTACCTGGAAAAAACCTGGGGCGTGCACTTCGCCATGGGGGGGACCGGTGCACTGGTCCGTGCGCTCGTGAAAATGCTCGAAGACCTGGGCGGACGCATCGAGCTAAACACCCGGGCCGAGGAAATCGAAGTCGTCAACGGGGCGGTCGCCGGTGTTAAAGCGAGTGGGGGGAAGCATTTTCCGGCCGATATCGTGATCTCCAACGGGGATGTCGCCAACACTTACCGCAAGCTGATCGCGCCCGAGCACCGCCGCAAATGGACCGACCGCCGCCTTGAGCGGATGAAGTACGCGATGTCGCTTTTTGTCATCTACTTCGGGACCGACCGCACCTATGAACACCTCCCCCACCACGCCATCGTCCTGGGGCCGCGGTACGAAGGTTTGTTGGACGACATTTTCGACAACAAAATTGTGGCTGAGGACTTTTCCCTCTACCTCCACGCGCCGACCCGGACGGACGCCTCCCTGGCGCCCGAGGGCTGCGAGGCTTTCTACGTTTTGAGTCCGGTGCCGCACCTCGGGGGCGGGCAGGATTGGGATGCGATCAAAGAGGAGTATGCCGACCGGATCTTCGCCGCCTTGGAAAAAGACTACCTTGTGCCGGACCTGAGGAAGCATCTCGTCACCAAGCGTATCTTCACTCCGAAGGATTTTGAGACGGACTTGGATGCTTTCATGGGCACTGCTTTTCAATTTGAGCCAACCTTGACCCAGAGCGCGTGGTTCCGCCCGCATAACAAAAGCGAAGACGTGAATAACCTCTACTTCGTCGGTGCAGGGACGCATCCCGGGGCTGGTTTACCAGGAGTCGTGAGTAGCGCAAAGGTGCTGGAACCGTTCATCCCCAACCTCAATGAGGGGGTGAGCTCTGATGCGCCCTCCAGTAAGAAGGTTGCCAGTACGGTTTAAGTGGTTAACTCCAAGATATGCGGTGGTTTGTGCTTTTGCCGGGTGGCTTGCTGGTCATTTACCTTTGCCTCCTTTGGCTGAGTTTCGTCCGGGAGTCAGGCTTGGCGGCAGGGAGGCTTGCGGATTGGATGGCCCACCCGCCCCACGCCTTGCCTCAAACGATTGCCCACCGCGGCGCGTCGGGGGAGTTTCCCGAAAATACTATCCGCGCCTTTGCCGAGGCTAAAGCGCAGGGCGCGGACGTGTTTGAGTTTGATATATGGCGTTCGAGGGACGGCGTGTGGTTTGTTTTTCATGACGAGACGCTGAATCGACTGACCGATGGCCGTGGGCCGATCACCGCGCAAAGCGCGGAAGATCTGGAGGCGCTTGATGCGGCTCATACTTTTCAGCCTCCCGGGGATTTTCCGCCTTTTCCCTTTCGCGGACAGGGGATCGGCATCCCCCGCTTGAGCGAGGTTATGCAAGCATTTCCGGATACAAAAATGATCATCGAGATCAAGGAGTCCTCCGCTGAGGCAGGGGCTGCGCTGGCTTCATTCCTTACGGATTACCCGGACGCGGACCAAAGGGTCGTGGTGGGCAGTTTTCACCGGCCTACCTTGAGCGGGTTCCGGGCAGCGGCCCCCCACATCCCGACGGGTGCGAGTGCCCCTGAGGTGCGTAACTTCTACCTCGCCAGTCGCCTCGGATTGTCCGGATTTTGGCCGGTTGCCTTCGATGCCTTACAAATTCCGCACCATTCCGGAGGGGTGCGGGTGGCCCATCGGCGGCTCATCGCGGCAGCGGAGCGGCGGGGTATCCCGGTGCAGGTCTGGACAGTAAATGATGCCGGGGAAATGGCCGTTTTGCTGGAGCGGGGGGTCGATGCCTTGATAACCGACTTCCCGGCGCGTTCGGAACGTGTGATTCGTGAAATGTTTACCCATTTAGAGGTTCCGTCAGTGGACGAGGGGGAATGAGTATTTTACGCAAGCTGATCGCTCAATGGCGCTACCCCAAGCCAGCACCGCTGAGTGAGGACAGTGGCCGGGCGAAGCGCGGGGTTTATGGGGAGGCCCTCGCCGCCCACTTTCTTGCGACTACCCTGGGGTATCGCATTATTCTTAGAAATTGGAAAATACCCAAGGGGCTGAAGGGGGAGTTGGACTTGATTTGTCGTGATGAGGCTTCGCTCGTCTTTGTCGAGGTCCGCTCACGCCATCAGGACAGCCCCGTCTCCGGTGTCCAAAGCGTGAATAAGCGAAAACGCGCTGTCCTGGCCCGTGCGATCAAGGCCTACCTCAAATCCATGCGTCGCCCGCCGAAACACTTCCGTTTTGACATTATTGACATCGCGCTTTCTAACAAGGGAGAAGGCACGGTGCGTCACTACAAGAACGTGCGCCTCTTTCACAAACACTTTTCCGTGTATAAAAATTAACCTGTATCCGATCCTCCAAAGCCCGAACGGACCCCTTTATGAACGCTTCCGAACCACGCCATCCCTTCCTTCAGGGACTCAGTAAGCACCGCGGTGCCCCACCCACGGTCGTCGTCATTTTTGGAGCGTCGGGAGATTTAACCGCACGCAAATTGGTCCCCGCCATTTTTAATCTCGGGATTGATAATTTGTTGCCGGGGGACTTTCATTTGATTGGTTTCGGCCGCAAACCGATTGAGGACGAAAAGTTCAGAAGTTTGCTGGATGAGGCCATTGGTGAGTTTAGCCGGCGCCCCTTGGATGGCGAGGTTTGGGGCCGGGTGCGGCGTCACATTTCCTACCAGTCAGGCGGGTACGACGAGCTTGCTGCCTTTAAGGTGATGGCGGAAAAAATCGATGCGCTGGAACGCGAACTGGGTCGTGATCTACAGCGGGTCTTTTACATTTCCACCCCACCTTCGGTTTTTGAGCCGGTCATCCAAAACCTCGGCAAGAGTGGGCTCGCCGATAAGCACCAGGGCACGAAGCTGGGCTCCAAGGTGATCATCGAAAAACCCTTTGGACACGATCTCGAAAGCGCGCGCCATCTCAACGCTACCCTGCAAAGCGTTTTCAGCGAGCCGCAGATCTACCGGATCGACCACTACCTTGGTAAAGAAACCGTCCAGGACCTGCTTGTTCAGCGCTTTGCCAATTCGATTTTCGAGCCGATGTGGAACCGCCAGCACGTGGAAAGCGTGCAAATCACCGTGGCCGAAGAGCTTGGGGTGGGTAGTCGCGGCGGGTACTACGATCAAAGCGGCGCCCTCCGCGATATGATCCAAAACCACACCATGCAGCTGGTCGCGTTGACCGCCATGGAGCCGCCTGTCTCGCTCGATCCCGAGTCTATCCGCGATGAAAAAGTAAAGGTGCTCAAGGCGATTCAGCCCTTGAATCCGGATCCGGAAAAAGGGGATGTGGTGCGGGCGAGGTATGCGGACGGTCTTTTCCAAGGGGCCAAGGTGCCCGGTTACCTTGAGGAGGCAGGCATCCCGGCGGACTCCAGTACCGAAACTTACGCGGCTTTGAAACTTTCGATCAACAACTGGCGCTGGAAGGGTGTTCCTTTCTACATCCGCTCGGGTAAGCGGATGGCGCGGCGAGCGAGTGAAATCGCGGTGCAGTTCAGGCGTCCTCCGGGTATCCTCTTCAGCGAGGGGAGCAAGTACGATGTCGCCCCGAATACGATGGTCATCAGTATCCAGCCAGATGAAGGTGTCACCCTCGTGCTGAATTCCAAAGTGCCCGGTTTGGAAACCCGCACCCAGCCCGTCAAAATGCACTTCCGCTACGCGACCACTTATGGGTCCAATACCCCGGAGGCCTACGAGCGCTTGATTCTCGATGCGATCGTTGGGGACAGCACCTTGTTTATTCGTGGCGACGAGACCGAAGCATCCTGGAGACTCTGCACGCCCCTTCTGGAGGATTGGAACAAGCGGGGGAATGAAGGGCTTGCATCCTACGCGGCGGGTTCCTGGGGGCCGCCCGAGGCAGAGCGCCTGCTTGCGGAAAATGGTCATCTCTGGCGCAGAGCCGGGCCCTAACCCGGGTTGCGTGTCCTATGTCCCCATGGTGCGATACTGAACAAACGTTTTAAATGCGATGAGTGCTGTCTTTGATGCCCTACCCGGAGTGAAGCTTCCGGTCGGAAAAGTGACCCAGGCCCTCTCCGATATGTGGAGTGAGGTGGATGCCTCTGAGGGAACCGGCTTCCGGGCTTCCCAAATGAACCTGATCCTTCACTTCGGGATCAAGACGACGCTCCGTGAAGCGCGCGAGCGCTTTGACGCGGCGGTCCGCTTTGCCCAGCGCTACCCCAGCCGGATCATTGTGCTCTGCCCACTTGAAGAGGCCGAGGACGGCAACTGTTTGATGCGCAGCAAGCTCTTCAGCCAGTGTTACCTTGGAGAGTCCTTGCGGGAAATGTGCTGTTGTGAAGCGCTCATCCTCAGTTATCTGCCGACGAATTTTGGCTACCTCGGGAATCAGGTGTCGGTTTGGCTGGAGGGCGACTTACCCACTTATTTTTGGGTGCATCGCGTGCCAGCGAACCGGATCCGCGAGCATTACCTGCCGTTTTTCAAAATGGTCAAGCGCGTCGTCTTTGATTCCAGTATCGACGGCGATTCCCTCGGCAAGGTGGACTGGCCGACGGGCTGTAAGGTCCAAGACTTGGCCCGTGCGCGGACCCTACCGATCCGACAGTCGCTGGGGCAGTTCCTCAGCGGGTTTGCGCCGCAGGCACTCACCAAGGACCTGGTCGAAGTCCGTATTGAGCACTGCCCGGCAATGATCGGTGAGGCGGAAGAGGTGCTCAGGTGGACGAAGGCTTGCCTCGCGGTGTGCGATGAGCGCCAGACGACGGTTCAGTTCAAACGCGAAAAAAGCGCGACCGATGACTGTGGAGAGCTCGCCCTTCGCCTGGATTGGAAGTACGGGGATGGGCGTTTTCTCTGCCTCTGCGTACAGGCGGGGGAGGGTGTCGCTCAGCTGGAGTACGATTTTGGGCACGGTGCTGAGGAAATGCTTCTCCGGGTGAAGCTGTTTACTCCCGAACAAACCCTCGCGGAGGCTTTTTTCTTTGGCCACTAAGCAACCTCATTCCTGATTTTTACAATGACGATAAAGACAACTTACGGAACCGTACACATTCTCGACGCGGAGGCCACTTACACGGCCTTGACCCAGGCAGTCCACCGAGTGGCCGCTGAAAGGGCGAACCCAACACTGGGCCTAACCGGAGGTTCCACGCCCAAGGCATGGTATGCGCAAGCTGCTGACACGGAGGGTGGGAGCACTTGCGCAATCGACACAAGTTTGCTCGGTCGTTTGGTCTGGTCGTGCAGTGATGAGCGGCAGGTCCCTTTGGCCGATGGGGAGAGCAATTTTGGAAATGCGAGCCGCATGCTCCTCGATAAAATTGGTGTACCGGCCGAGCGGCGGATGCCCTGGCCAGTCGAGGCGGAGCCAGTGGCTGGTGCCCAAGCCTTTGCCGAAGCCTGGGAGGCGCGCTTCGGGAGCGGAGCTGCGTTTGATCTTTGCTTTCTCGGTATGGGGGATGATTGCCACACGGCTTCCCTTTTTCCAGGAAGTCCTTTAATTGAGGATCGTTCCGGTGCGCTGATGGCGGCGGTTGAGGTGCCTGGTAAGGGCTGGCGCTACACGCTCACCCCCGAGGGTATCGCCGCTTCTGGTGAAATCATTATTTGCGTCACCGGTGCCGGTAAGCAGGCCGCGTTGGAAGCGGTCTTTAAGGGCGATTTTGATCCCCGCGCCAAGCCGGTACAACTGCTTAAGCATTCCGCCGAAAAGGTCACCTGGCTGATTGATTCCAGTGCGGCCGGGAGTTTGTTTGACGGACAGGGCTAAGGGGGCGCGCGGCTTGTCTGCCGTAAGTTCTGCCTTGATGGGGGGATCGGCAAGCTTTTGGGATACTTGCTATTTTCCATCTTTTGCTGCATCCTAGTGTGATGCGAAATTACCCTACCCGCTGCCCCGCTTCCAAAATATCCGCGCGTCGAGGATGGTTTGCACTTCTGGGCTTACTTGCATTCCTGAGCGGTTGTGCGACGGGAACGGTGAATTACGATTTTGAGCGCTCGGTTGACTTCTCCCGGTTCCAGACCTTTTCCGTCGATGATCGCGCCGTACGGGCGGAGTCTCAGGCGCTCGCTTTAAGCGAGATTGTCGACCGAAGGTTTGTGCATGCAATCCGCGAAGAACTGACCGCCAAAGGGCTCAGGGAGGTGTCCGAAAACCCCGATCTGCGAGTCAACTTCGCCGTCGTCACACGAACCCGGACCGAGATCACCGAGGATGCGCTGGGCTTGCGCTACAATCGTTTCGGCGATCGCCGGAATAGACGGTCCCTCTATGGTCCCCTGTGGTATCAAGGTATCGAGATTAACCAGTACGAGGAGGGAACTTTCATCATCGACTTGGTCGACCGCGAGGCGGGGCAACTCGTGTGGCGGGGAACTTCGACGCGAAGGGTCGGGTGGAGCGCGCCGGACGATGCAGCGGTCCGTACATTGGTTGCCAGGATCCTTGGTAAATACCCGCCCTCATAAGGTTCCGGTACGCGCGAAAACAGAAATAAATTGACTCAAGCTGCGATTCCTCCGGTTTTTAGGCCATGAATATCGTATGCCTTGACTTGGAAGGAGTCCTCATCCCGGAGATGTGGGTGGCTTTTGCCGAAAAGGCGGGAATTGAGGCGCTTAGGCGGACCACCCGGGACGAGCCTGACTATGATGTCTTGATGCGTTACCGCCTGGAGATTTTGCGTGAACACGATCTGAAATTGCCTGACATTCAGGCCGTCGTGAAAACACTCGATCCGCTGCCTGGTGCGGTCGACTTTGTGGGCTGGGTAAAGTCACAAACGCGACTGATCATCCTTTCGGATACGTTTGCCGAGTTTGCCGGCCCGCTCATGGC
>PWZW01000067.1 GCA_003567255.1 Puniceicoccaceae bacterium
AACCCGGTGACACCACGAAAAGGATATCCGACTCCCGGTTTTCGTTGGACCGGAAAACATTCGACATGTGACGCACGCTTGTCGACCCGTTGAAGAAGATATCAACATCATTCCCAACAGAAACCAAAGGTGAGGCGAAACTGGAAGGGGCGAAGGCCGCCGTGGCCGTTGCAGTGAGGAGTGCAGATAAAAGTTTTTTTTGTTTCATAAGGGATAGGATATGCGTGGGGTTCCCGTTTGGTAAGGCTATTAGGTTGGATACCTAACACCGTAAGGTAAAAAAAGATGCCATCGCAACCTTTTTTCTTAAATCTAGCACTGGTTTTCACAATTTCGTAGAAAACCCAAATGCGCTTAGCGCACTTCCCTCTTTGTTTTCACAGTTGTAGACATCCATGGAAAGGGGCGTCCAAGTCCGTGCCCACCCCAGTGAGGAATCATGGGAACCTGCAGATTGCTGCGATTTCCCGCCTTTTAGTCACCCCCGACAGGCAACCGGCGTAAGGAAACAATCCTTGCGCTGAACGGTCGATATCTATTAAGCAGAGGGAAGCATTAAAAAAGTGCCAGCATGATCCTCATCCACGTTTCCTGCTAATCATTGAACTTTTGCCCGTTAACTATGAGTAATTCCCCAAAACCCGCTCAAAAGGCAGCCCTTAAAAATCGAGACCGCCCGGTCTTGTTTGGATTTATGGTACAAACTCGCGGGCGCACCGGGCGTCCCACCCTACGGGTCCGGTGGGGACGGGTTGGCGTCGCGGCGCTGCTCCTGTTTGTCACCGCCTGGATCGGCGCAGCGGGCGTCCTCTATTTCTTTTTCAAACACAAGCATGATTTTGCCGAGGTTACCTTTCCAGGAATGGTAGCCCTGCCCTTCCGTTTGGATGAGCACCGAGAGGAAATGGGGCGATATCACGTTGAAGAAGGGCTGAAAGCGGTAAGCGACGGTGACCTTGGACGAGCCATCCAAATGCTTCGCGTTGGCCTGCTGCGCGCGCCGGACCATCTCGAAGGGCGTCAGGTGCTGGCTGAGCTCTTCGAGGTCGTGCTCCGCCGCCCGGGACCGGCAGCAGAGGCTTTGACCACTGGCCTGCCCCACGGGGGGGCCGACGATGCCGATTATATTCGACGCACGCTACAGCTGCTTTCGCGCTACCAGATGGATGATGAAGTGCAGACGATTGCCGATGAATACCTTGATCGTCCGGGAAACAGTACCGAGCTCAACCAACTGCTGGCCTTTGGGGCGGCCCGGGCCAACCATTTTCGGGGTAATTATGATCGGGCGGAGCAATACCTTCGCGGCTATAATCTGCTCAGCTCGGTGGAGGGTATATTGACCTCTGCGCAAATCAGTTGGGACCGTGGCCAACGAGCGGCGGCGATCGGACGCCTCGAGGAATCGCTCACCCGCTTTGGCAACAGTGAGGCCATCTTTCTACAGCTCAGCCGCTACCACCGCGAAGAGGGTCGCATCGATACCGCCCGCCGCTATGCGGTATTGCGTAACATAAGCAGCCCACTGAGCGTGGCACCCAGAATTGAACTCCTGTATATTTACCACGCTACTGACGACGAGGAACGCGTGCAGCGCGAATCCCGGCAAATTTTGCAGCAATTCAGAAATGATGAGGACGCCATCCTCCAGCTTGCCAATTACGCTGCCGACACCGGTAACTACCGCCTCGCGAGGCGCACCTACCAGCTGGCTTTGGAAAATGAATTCAACCTTTCCTCGTTTGCTCTCCTCCTCATCGAATCACACCTTGTGGCAGAGGATTATGAGGCTGCCATTGGATTTACCGAGGAGCTCGCGGTGGAGCGTCCAGACTGGCTGAATACGCGTCAAGCGGTCTTCAGCTCCCTCCGCGCGGTTGCCTCCTACGCCCTTGGGCGGGACGATCTGGGGCAAAACTACCTACAGGATTTCATCCGCGCGGAGAACACCCGCGTGGAAACGTTCCTCGCGGTGTCTCGACGGCTGGAACAAGCCAACCGACCGCGAGAGGCCCAACGGGTCCTTCGGACCGCTTTCTCGCGCAACCCAAACAACCAATCCGCATTAAGCGAACTCATCCGGATTGAGCTTGAATTGGGCAACGCCAATGAACTTCCCGCACTGCTCAGGCAACTGATACGGATGCGCCGTCCATCAATTGACCTGATTGCCCGCGCCTACCGGGAGTTGGGGAGCGACCGCTTCATCTTTGCCGAAGACCGGGAAACCTTGCTCATGGAATTGAGTACGACCCTGAGGGAAGCCAATGCCACGGTCCCGGGAGTTTAGCCAGGCGCTTTGCGTCCGTCGCCAGTGGGGAGGCCGGGCCGGGTACCGCAACGGCACTTTGATCCTTGCCGCGGTACTCACCGCGCTTTGCATAAAAACAACAAAGGCACAGAACCTCGAAATCCTCGGTGAATACTCCCTCGGGGTCTTGGGAGAAGGTCCCCGTGATTTCACAGATACAGCGGTCTATGCTGGTGCCTTCGACGCGGCGGAAGCACTTTCACTAAAGTACACAATCCGACTAAACATCGTCTCGCTAACCCCCTTGGCCGGGACTATCGCGGAAAGCGAGGCAAACCTGCGGAGCTTGTTAACCGAAACCCCTTTTGATGGACTTGCGGTAAGCCCCCCCTCGGAGAAACCGGAATGGTTTGCACGGACGCTCCGCGCTTTGTCTGAAAAAGGGACCCAACTGACCACGTTTCAGAGGCAACTGTCCGCCCCCACGGAGCACATTAGCTTTCCTGCCGACAATCATGCAGCGGGCTACCTGGCCGCGAACGAGACCCTCAAGCGACTACCGCGGCGTGGCACCATCGCCATCCTGGCGGGTAATCATTCCGAAGATGCCGTCCTCGCGGCCCGACTGGAGGGAGCGGTTGCCGCACTCGGCCGCGCTCCACACACCGTGATTTCCTGTGCACCCGACTTCAACAGCGCCCTGGAGGCAGTGCGCGAAGCCCATCGCGCTGATCGAGACCGACGTATCCGCGGATGGATTTTTTTAGATGATTGGCCTTTGCGCGGTCAGGGCGACCTACCCTGGCAGGGACGCGACCTCACGGCAGTTGCGATTGAGGCGAGCCCCGCTTCCCTCCCCTACCTCCGCAACGGCCAATTGGCGGGCGTCGTCATGCAGCCCGCTTACGCCTGGGGATACGCCTCGGTGGTCGAGCTGGTCTATGCCCTGCACGACCGAACCGGCGAAGCACCGGCAAGGCCAGAGATGGTACCCGTTTTTTTCAGCCGTGCCGAATTGCCCGATATTGAAGCCAAATGGCGTGATTGGCAGAGATTGCGCAGCGGACCACTCGATCCTTTGCAGTAAGCGTCCGCGAGGATGCGCAGCATCGTGTTGGTTATTGAGTTGAAAGAAAGGCAAGGATCACCCTTTCTGGCATCTTTATGCTGACTGTTTCCAATCTCGCCAAAGCCTACGGGCCCCAAACCTTGTTTACGGACGCTACCCTGCGTTTGCTGCCGGGGGATCGCTGTGGACTCGTCGGCCCGAACGGCGCTGGAAAAACCACCTTATTTTCTATCATTCTTGGAGAAGTCGAGGCGGACTCTGGCACGGTGGAGCTTGAGCGCGGGACCCGGATCGGCTTTTTACCTCAGGAGAGCGCCCCCACCGGAGAAGAAACCGTGCTTCAACTAGCCACTTCGGTTTCGCCCGAGATGACTGAAATATACGCTGCACTGCGCCACCATCCGGACCCGAATGCCCCGGAAAACCTAAGCGCCATTGAGCGGTTCATTGAATTGGACGGCTATCAACTTGAAGCCCGTGCGCAACAGGTGCTCTCCGGCCTTGCCTTCGCCAGTGAAGATATCGACCAGCCAGCCAACCGACTCAGCGGTGGGTGGATCATGCGCGCGCACCTCGCCCGCCTTCTCGTAATGGAGCCCGACCTCCTCATATTGGACGAGCCAACCAACCACCTCGACCTCGAAACCCTCGGCTGGTTTCAGGATCAGCTTTGCAACTATCGCGGTGCTATTCTGACGATCTCCCACGACCGGGCCTTTCTCAATGCCATTTGCGAGAGCATCATCGAAATCGCCCACCAGAAAGTCACCCGCTACACCGGCAACTTCGATGCCTACCTGATCGAGAAAAAGGCCCGCGAGGAGCAGCTCCTCGGTGCCTATCAAAACCAGCAGCGCGAGATCGCGCACCTCGAAGCTTTCGTCAACCGCTTCCGCGCCCAGGCGAACAAGGCTTCCCAAGCCCAGTCCCGGCTCAAGCAGCTTGAAAAGATGGAGCGCATTGAGGCCCCCCTGGCGGAGGCGGGAACCATCCACTTTAATTTCCCACAACCGCCCCGCAGCGGCCAACGGGTGGTCACCCTCAATCAAGTTGGCCAAGCCTACGGGGCCCACCGGGTTTACCGTGACCTTGATTTTTCGCTGGAGCGGGGCGAGCGCGTCGTGCTGGTCGGCCCCAACGGCGCAGGAAAATCGACTTTGCTGAAAATCATCGCCGATCACGTACCGATCGACGCAGGCGAGCGCATCATCGGACACAACGTAACCATTGGCTATTTTTCTCAACAGCGCACCGAAATCCTTGATCCCGAAAAAACCGTGCTCGACGAGGCCACCGCCAAGCTTCCGCAAGGGATGAATGAGCAACAGGTGCGGACACTCCTCGGGGCATTTTTACTTAAGGGAGACGCTGTTTTTAAAAAGATCAAAGTTTTGAGCGGTGGAGAGAAAAGCCGCCTCGCCCTCGTCAAACTCCTCCTCGATCCGCCCAATCTTTTACTGCTGGACGAGCCAACGACCCACCTGGACCTCGGCAGCATCGATGCACTGATCCGAGCCCTGAGCGACTACAAGGGCAGCGTGATCTTCGTCAGTCACGACGTGCACTTCATTCGCGCCCTTGCGCAAAAGGTCGTCCGGATTGAGAGCGGCCGCGTCACGCAGTACCCCGGGGACTACGACTATTATCTTTTCAAGTCGGAAAGCGGCGACGCCCGCAGTGGGCTCATTACCGGGCTTTCAAACAAGCGTCCCGAACAAGCCAAGGCGGAGGCAAAGGCGAAAACGCCAACATTGAGCGCCAAAGAGCGGCGCCGGGCCGCGGCCCAGGCACGAGAGGCACAAAAACATGAGCGCAAAGCCCTCGAAAAAGAGATCAAAACTCTGGAGGCGGCGATTATCGATTTGGAAAAAGCTCAGGGGGCGCTCAATGAACGCTTTGCCAAAGGGCCCGCAGACGCGGACATGCGCAAGCTTCACTTTGAAGCGGGCAAGCTGGAGGCCGCATTGCAGGAAAAAAACCAGCGGTGGGAAACGGCCGTGGAGCGCCTATCCGAAGTCACCACCTCAGCCTAGGCGCTGAACTCCGCAGCCACCGCACAAAACCGCTCGGCGGCGACGCGCAGCTTATCCGGCGGCAGGGATCCAAAAGCCAAGCGCGCGCAATTTTTCGGTACTCCTTCTGCAAAACAAAGGTCACCGGGTACATAGAGCACTCCGGCGGCAATACACCGCGCACAAAAATCACTTTCCATCCCCAAATGCATTCCCGCCGGACCACGTAACCAGATAACAAGCCCTCCGGCGGGTCGTTCCCAACGCCACCCACTTTGCTGAAGGCCGCCCTTTTCGAGTACTTCATTCAGCATGGTCGCTTTGGCAGCGTAGTGTGCACGTACGCCAGCGAGGTGCTCAGCATAGAACCCCTGGGCTAGCACCCGCTCAATAATCGCCTGATTGAAGTGACTGGTTCCAAAATCCTGATGCCCCTTCATGCATAACATTTTCTCCAGCCAAACCGGATGGGTGCAGTACCCGAAGCCGACCTTTAGGCCGGTGGCGAAGGGTTTGGTATAGGTGCCCAGATAAAGTTTAGGGAAGGCAGCGAAGGCTTCCATGGAGAGGATTGAAGGAGCTGGGTGCGGCGCTTCAAAGTAAAGGTCCCGGTAGGCCGCATCCTCAATCACCGGCAGGCAAAACCCCTCCTCGCTCAAGACTCCGGCCACGGCTGCCTTAGCCACGGCACCCAGAGAGTGGCTGCTGGGATTACAAAAATAGCTGACGAGGTAGATGGCCTTGACGCGGGAGCGCTCTCCGGCGGCGTCCAGCGCGCGAAGACGCTCCCGCAATCCCTCGGTCAAAATACCTCCGCGCGCATCGCAGGGGATCCCCACGGGACGGAGGCGGAGCCCTTTCAATAACTCCAGACAGACAAAGTAACTCGGCTCCTCCACCAAGACAATGTCTCCGGGGTCGCAAAGTGCCTGCATCGCGAGGTACAGTGCTTGCTGGGATCCATTGGTGATGAATACTTTTTCCGGATCCAAACCAGAGGCCTGCTCTCCAGGATGCCCGGCAAGCGCACGGCAGCTCAATGCACGCAACCCTTCACGCCCCCGGTTTTGCCCATATTGCAAGGGTTCCTCCGGTAGACCTTCGCGGGTTAGTTCGGCCACGATATCCCGGATCATCACCCGTGGTAACACCTCGTTGTCGGTGAACCCCGCCGCCAGCGAGAGCACGTCAGGGTTGGCCAGTGCGCGCGACATGAGGTCGACGATGATCGGCGGTCGAATCGCCTGGGAGAGTCGGGAGAGCGGAAGCGGAGTGTATCCTGGTTCAAACATAGAGGGTTTGCGTGAGGTCTGGCAAAACCTTGCCAAACCTCACGCTTAATTCTAAAACGCCCGCACTGCAAATTTCAACCAATCTACAAACCTGCTTCGCCATGAACAAAATCCTCCTTTGCTGTTTAGCTTCGACGATCCTCTCCGCCCTGCTGACGGGCCACTCCGTCACACAACCTGAGGCCGGGCAGGTCACCGTGGAGGAGCTGGTGCGCAGCACCACCAGTTGGGACGGCACGCCACTGCCAGCCTACCCAACGACCCCGCCAGAAATCACAATCCTGCGCATCACCATCGCACCCGGTACGCAACTGCCGATGCATAAACATCCGGGCATAAACGCAGGCGTCGTCATCAGCGGCGAACTTACGGTCTTTACCGATGTCGGGGAAACCATTGTGCTTACCGCGGGAGACCCGATCATTGA
>PWZW01000053.1 GCA_003567255.1 Puniceicoccaceae bacterium
AACTATCCCGTCTGAAAATTGAGGCGAATCGCGCAAATGCCGATCAGCGTCTCCAGTCTGCCGACGAGTACGATAAAGAGAACGTTTCTGATTTCGCGCTTTGGAAGGCGTGGCGGGAGGAAGACGGTGAAAACTTCTGGGAAAGCCCTTGGGGACGTGGGCGCCCCGGTTGGCATATTGAGTGCAGCGCCATGAGTATGCGTTACCTCGGCCCTTCCTTTGATCTGCATTCCGGAGGAATCGACTTGATTTTCCCCCACCATGAAAATGAGATTGCGCAGAGCGAAGGAGCCACCGGGAAGCCTTTTGCCCGGCATTGGTTCCACATCGCCCATCTGAGGGTTGAGGATAAAAAAATGTCCAAATCCCTCGGAAACCTGTACACCGTCGACGATGTGAAGTCCTGGGGATTTGAGGCTCAGGACCTCCGCTACGTGCTCCTGAGCGGGCACTACCGTCAACCGCTCAACTTTCGTAAGGACGCGCTGAAAGCCGGGCAATCTGCGTTGAGTCGCTTCAAGCACCTCGCCGCTGCATTACCCGTGCCCTCAGCTAATGCTGTGGCTGACCGCGGATGGGGGCCTTTTAGGGCGGTGTTCGAGGCCCTTTGTGAGGACTTAAACACCTCTAAGGCGCTCGGTGCCTTGCATAGTGCTGCCGGAGACCTCGAAAAAGGCCTTAAGTCTGGAAGCTTATCCGAGGATGCCGAACGTGCAGCGGCGGATGGGTTGGCCAATGCCGTTGAGACTTTTGGATTTGACCTGACCACCTACGGACAAGTCTCCAGATCTTCGGAAATTCCTGACGGCGTACAGCAAAAAGCAGCTGAGCGCCAGGTTGCGCGCGAGGCTAAAGACTGGGGTAGGGCAGACGCCCTGCGCGATGAGCTCTTGGAAATGGGCTGGGTTGTGAAGGATACTCCCGACGGTCCGGAGCTCAACCCTGCGTAATTCCGCTGACGCCTTCCCTAAGATCTCCTCGCTTTCTGCCTTGCAGTTCTCCGCAGGCCGCGTACTCTCCGCTGCTTTTCCTCGAACGTGAGGCTTTTCCTCGCGACGATTGTATGCTTAACAAAACCACGGACTAAAACAGTCCCAAACGTATAGAAAAGATAAATGAGCGACCTCTCAAAATACAGAAACATCGGTATCTTCGCACACGTCGATGCCGGTAAAACCACCACAACTGAGCGTATTTTGAAGCTCACTGGAAAGATTCACAAACTCGGCGAAGTGCACGATGGTGAGTCCACGACTGACTTCATGGATCAGGAAAAAGAGCGTGGGATCACGATTCAATCAGCGGCGACCACTTGCTTCTGGAATGACCACCGTTTTAACATCATCGATACTCCCGGGCACGTTGACTTTACCATCGAGGTGTACCGTTCGCTGAAAGTGCTCGACGGCGGGATTGGTGTCTTCTGTGGCTCTGGAGGAGTCGAGCCTCAGTCCGAGACCAACTGGCGGTACGCGAATGATTCCAAGGTCGCGCGCCTCATCTACGTAAACAAGCTGGACCGTACCGGCGCAGATTTTTACAAAGTGGTGGAGCAAGTAAAGAACGTGCTTGGTGCCAATCCACTGGTCATGGTACTGCCCATCGGTGCTGAAAATGACCTGAAGGGAGTGGTCGACTTGTTGACCCGCAAAGCTTGGGTGTGGGACAGCTCCGGGGATCCGCTGAACTTTGAGATTCAGGATGTCCCTGCGGATATGGTGGATAAAGTTGAAAAATATCGCGAAATGCTCATCGAAACCGCTGTCGAGCAGGACGATGAGGCGATGGAAATGTACCTTGGTGGTGAAGAGCCCAGCTTGGAAACCATCAAAAAATGCGTTCGTAAGGGTACCATCCATCTGGACTTTTTCCCTACGTTTTGTGGCTCCTCTTTCAAAAACAAAGGCGTACAGAATGTTTTGGACGCCGTCGTCGATTACCTTCCCAGCCCCACGGAAGTTCCCCCTCAGCCAATCATGGACCTTGAGGGTAATGAGTCCGGGAAGTTCGCGATTGTCGATCAAAAGGGCCCGGTCCGCGCCCTTGCGTTCAAGATCATGGACGATAAGTACGGCGCTTTGACGTTCACCCGTGTTTACTCCGGTACGATCACCAAGGGAATGAACCTTTTGAATACGTTTACCGGCAAAACCGAACGTATCGGACGCATCGTGCAAATGCACGCGAACGACCGAATCGAGGTGGAAAATGCAGTGGCTGGCGACATTGTCGCCTTGCTCGGTATCAAAAACGTCCAAACTGGCCACACCCTCTGCGATCCGGATCACCCCGGCACCCTCGAACCCATGGTCTTCCCGGATCCTGTGATCTCGATTGCCGTTAAGGTAAAGGATCAAAGCCAGTCCGAAAAACTCGGTGTGGCTATCGGTAAAATGGTCGCCGAGGACCCGTCCTTCCGCGTGGAGACCGACGAGGACTCCGGAGAAACAATCCTTAAGGGGATGGGCGAGCTTCACCTTGATATTAAGGTCGACATCCTCAAACGCACCTACGGCGTCGAGGTCGAGGTCGGGAAACCACAGGTTGCCTACCGCGAAACTATCACCCAAACCATCAACGACACTTACTTGCACAAGAAGCAGTCCGGAGGTTCCGGGCAGTTTGCGAAGATCGACTACACCCTCGAGCCGACCGAACCAGGTTCCGGGTTTGAATTCGAGTCCAAGGTTGTGGGTGGTAACGTGCCACGTGAATTCTGGCCTGCCGTTGAAAAGGGCTTCCGCACTTCCGTTGAAAAAGGGGTGCTTGCCGGTTATCCATGCCTCGACTTCAAGGTTACGCTTAACGATGGTGCCTTCCACGCAGTGGACTCTTCCGCAATGGCCTTCGAAACCGCATCCCGTGCGGCTTACCGCCAGTCCATGCCGAAGGCTTCTCCGGAAATCCTCGAGCCCATTATGAAACTTGATGTGTTCTGCACGGAGGACAAGATGGGTGACGTTATTGGCGACCTGAACCGACGCCGTGGCATGATCAAAATTCAAGAGCCGACCAACACTGGCGTGCGGATTAAAGCTGATGCGCCCTTGAGCGAAATGTTCGGCTACATCGGTGCCCTGCGTACCATGACCTCAGGGCGCGGACAATTCTCCATGGAGTTCTCGCACTATGCGGCAACGCCAAAGAATGTTTCCGAGCAAGTGATTAAGGAGGCGCGTGAGCGCGAGGAAGCCCGCCGTAAATAAGGCCGGCTAGGGATCTTTTTACGGGCCCGCTTCCTCACAGAGGAGCGGGCCTTTTTCGGTACGCGTGCACTCCCAGCCCTTGGCGCTGGGGTGGTTCAGTACCCGAATAAAAAAAGGCGATGGCATCCATTGCTACGCGCCGAAGGGTCCCGAGCTATTTATCACTCGAATCTCTGCGCCTAAAGTGTTGCTCTGTGGAGGAAGGCGCTGTACTACTTAACGTTTCTTAAAAATCTAAATTTTAATGAGTAAAGCACACTATTTGTCACCCTGGGCGAGCAACATTTCGCCCTCTCCAACCCTGGCCGTGGATGCCAAGGCTAAAGCACTTGCAGCTGCTGGTGAAGATGTTTGCGGGTTTGGTGCAGGTGAGCCCGACTTTGACACCCCCGAATTTATCAAAGAAGCCTGTGTAAAGGCATTGCGGGAGGGTAAGACCAAGTATGCCCCCGCGCCCGGCGTGCCTCAGTTGCGATCGCTTCTTGCGGAAAAATACCAAAAAGAAAACGGAATTCAAGGGCTTGAAGCCTCCCAGGTAGTGGTCAGTCCAGGCGGAAAATTCTCCTGTTATTTAGCGATTTTATCTGTGATTGGTCCGGGAGATGAGGTCGTTATTCCCGCGCCATACTGGGTGAGCTATCCTGAGATGGTAAAGCTCGCCGGTGGTGTCCCCAAGGTGGTTTTTGCCGGACAAGAGGCAGGATTTAAAATTGATCCAGACCAGTTGCGCGCCGCAATCACACCCAAGACACGGCTGGTCATTCTCAACAGCCCCTCCAATCCAACGGGCGCCGTGTACTCTCGGGCAGAGCTGGAAGCGCTCGTCGATGTTGCTCTGGAGAAAGATGTCTACGTCATGTCTGACGAGATTTATGAGTACCTCTTGTACGATAGCGTCAGCCACCATAGCCCTGCTTCCTTCTCCAAGGAAGCGGCAGAGCGAGTGATCACAGTTTCAGGCTTCAGTAAGACTTTTTCAATGACCGGCTGGCGCCTGGGTACGCTGGTCGCCCCGGCGCCAATTGCCAAGGCCGTCGCGGCTCTCCAGAGCCAGACCAGCTCAAATGCGACGACTTTTGCCCAGTATGGAGCAATCGCCGCACTGGAACATGCCGATCAGTCGCGTGCCGCAGTGGGTGAGATGTTAACAGTCTTCGACCGCCGCCGTGAGAAGCTCTTGGCAGGTTTGCAGGCAATTGAGGGTATCGAGTGCGCGCGCGCGCAGGGTGCCTTTTATCTCTTTCCAAAAATTTCCGGACTGGGAGTGGATAGCGATACGTTTGCCACCCGTTTACTCGAAGCCGAAAAGGTTGCGGTGGTTCCCGGGGCAGGCTTTGGGGCTCCCGATTATATGCGCCTGAGTTATGCAACTTCCGATTCCGTCATCGAAAAGGGCCTGGCTCGTCTGGCCCGTTTTTGCTCAGCGCTTGCCTAGCTTCGTAAGTCCGTTTCACAGTTTAGTTTTCAGCCACAAGTACCGAAATGAGTTCAGAAAAATCCAAAATCATTTACACGATCACCGATGAAGCGCCCGCTCTGGCGACGCATTCGTTGCTTCCCATCATTAAAGCCTTCTCAGACGCCGCTGGCGTGGTTGTGGAAACGCGTGATATTTCTCTGGCGGGGCGTATCCTCTCCAGCTTTCCGGAATATTTGGAGCCCGGTCAGCAAATCCCGGACGATCTCGCAGAGCTGGGTAAACTTGCTAAAGAGCCAGATGCCAACATCATCAAACTGCCAAATATAAGTGCATCATTGCCCCAACTGAAGGAGGCTATCAGTGAATTGCAGCAACAGGGCTACGCCTTGCCTGACTATCCGGACGCTCCCGTTTCCAAGGAGGAAATCGAGATTCGTGAGCGTTACGACCGGATTAAAGGAAGTGCGGTGAATCCCGTATTGAGAGAAGGAAACTCAGACCGTCGGGCGGCACCCTCTGTGAAGGAGTATGCCCGCAAACACCCCCACTCTATGGGAGAGTGGAAAAAAGACTCTAAGACCCATACGGCGAGCATGTCTGAGGGTGACTTCTATGGCTCTGAAAAGTCCCTTACCGTACCAGAGGCCACTTCGGTAAGGATTGAGTTTGTTCCACAGCATGGGACCGCGCTTGTGCTCAAGGAAAAAACTCCGCTTCAGGCCGGAGAGGTGATCGACGCCTCCGTCATGAGCTGCCGTGCGCTTCAAGCCTATTTCGAGCGAGAAATGGCCGATGCCAAAGAGAAAGATCTCCTGCTTTCGCTGCACATGAAAGCGACGATGATGAAGGTCTCCGACCCGATTATTTTTGGGCACGCGGTAAAAGTCTATTTCCGTGAGGTTTTCGAAAAGCATGGGGAAACGCTGAGTAAGCTCGGCGTGGACGTGCGCAATGGGTTTGCCGATGTGGTCAATAAGGTTTCGCAACTTGCCGAAGCTCAGCGAGTTGACATCGAAGAAACCATTCAAACCTGCTTTGCGGCTCGTCCACGATTGGCGATGGTCGATTCAGACCGGGGAATCACCAACCTTCATGTTCCGAATGACGTAATTATTGATGCCTCCATGCCAGCAGCCATCCGTAGTTCAGGGCAGATGTGGAATGGTGAGGGGAAGCTGGAAGACACCAAGGCCTTGATTCCGGATCGGTCCTATTCCGGAGTCTACGAAGCGACGATTAACTTCTGTCGCGAAAACGGTGCCTTCGATCCCGCCTCGATGGGCAGTGTCCCTAACGTCGGGTTGATGGCGCAAAAAGCGGAGGAGTACGGCTCTCATGATAAGACTTTTGAAGTCGCTCAGGCGGGCGTGGTTCGCGTGGTTGACGAATCAGGTAAAACCCTCCTCGAACAAAACGTAGGTGAGGGCGACATTTTCCGTATGTGCCAAACCAAGGATGCGCCAATTCAGGACTGGGTAAAACTTGCCGTGAACCGTGCAAGACTATCTGAAACGCCCGCGGTTTTTTGGTTGGACGAATTACGTGCACACGATGCTGAATTGATCAAAAAGGTAAATGTGTACTTGAAAGCGCACGACACGGATGGTCTGGATATCCGTATTTTGCCTCCGGTTGACGCTACCTTGTTCACCCTCGAAAGAGCGAAAAATGGCGCGGATACTATTTCCGTGACTGGTAACGTGTTGCGGGATTATCTAACGGATCTGTTTCCCATCCTTGAGTTGGGAACCAGCGCGAAGATGCTCTCCATCGTTCCGCTGATGAACGGGGGCGGTCTCTTCGAAACAGGCGCAGGAGGTTCGGCGCCCAAGCACGTCCAGCAACTGGTTAAGGAAAATCACCTGCGTTGGGACTCGCTCGGTGAGTTTCTCGCCTTGATGGTCTCTTTGGAGCATCTCGGACGTGTCTTCAACAACCCCCGTGCACAAATGCTCGGAAAAACCTTGGATCGAGCCACCGCACTCTTTCTCGACAACAACAAGTCGCCGCTCCGCAAGGTCGGTGAGCTGGATAACCGTGGGAGCCACTTCTACCTGGCGCTTTACTGGGCACAGTCCCTCGCGGGGCAGACCGAGGATGAGGCGTTGAGCGCTCGGTTCGAGAAAGTCGCTTCAGCGCTGAGAGATAACGAGGAGCGCATCCTTGAAGAATTGAGCAATGTGCAGGGACAGCCTGCTGAGATTGGCGGTTACTATCATCCTGATCCAGAGCTTGCCCAGAAGATCATGCGCCCCAGCGAAACGCTCAATCGCCTCTTGGCGGAAGTTTAGGCTAACGCTTCG
>PWZW01000162.1 GCA_003567255.1 Puniceicoccaceae bacterium
AACGCCAGGCTTTCCGACCGAAGCTTCCGGCGCTATCAAAAAATAGGCAAAATCGCCGGAAGGCTCCTTGATAAAATAAGCTTTATCTACGCCGGGAATCAGAACGACGCGAACCGTCTTATAAAGTTAGGATACGCGGAGAGTAAGGTTAAAACTTTCGGCAATCTGAAATTTGACGTCGCCCCGGCGCGGGTGCTCGATCCGATTGTCCGGGCGGAGCTTCGCCGCACCCTTGGCTTTGCGACCGCATCCGAAAATGAACCGGTCGTCCTCCTCGGTTCATCCACCTGGCCGGGCGAAGAGGCATTGCTCCTCGGGATTCAACAGGAGGCGATTTCCCGGGGTTGTGACTGTCGGCTCTTGCTCGTCCCCAGGCACGCCGAGCGGCGCAACGAAATAATCAAGCTGCTTGAAGCCCAAACACTGTCCTTTCACGTACGGAGTAAAGGTGAGACAGCTGTTCCCGACAATCGTATCTACCTTGCCGATACGACCGGTGAACTGGCGTATCTATCAAATGCCGCAGACCTCGCCTTTATCGGGAAAAGTACCGCCCCGAATCAAGGCGGACAAACTCCAATTGAAGCTGCAGCGCTCGCCCTTCCCATGATTTTTGGTCCCCACATGGAAAATTTCCGGGAGATCACCCGCTCACTCCTTGAGTCCTCCGCCGCTATCCAAATACGGGAGACCAAAACACTTGCCCAAACCACGGTTGAACTTCTGCAAGACCTGGACCGCAGGCATCGCCTCTCCCACGAAGCACAAAATTGGTACCGTCGAAACCGCGGCGTTTCGAAGCGCCTGGCTCAGGACATCAAAACAAAAATGCTTGGCTAATGGTGCTCCCGTTGGGATTCGAACCCAAATTTCCGGCTTCGGAGGCCAGCGCTCTATCCATTGAACTACGGGAGCAAAACGAACTTCCAACATTCCGGGTCTTCCCCACAGGTCAACAAATTTCGTCTGAGCCTGTCCCGGAATAGACTCAGAGTGCCGCGCCATAGAGCAGAATATGCTTTAAAAGATCCACGGGGTTGCAGAAGAACCAATAAAATGAAGATGCACTAAGCCGAAAAACCGTAGCAACCAGCGTTGGGTAAGTAAACTTACCGCGTTGGGGGAGGCTCAAATCACCAAGACTTGAACGCTTTAGCGACTTAAACTGCGGAGCATTGCAGGCAGCACCAGACAAGCAAGCGGGATAGAAAATAAGAGGGACCCGGTGAGCGCGATAGCGAGAGGCTGAAGAAGCCCGAATACTTCGCTGCCACCAAAGAGCAGCGGACTCATACCGAGCGTCGTACTGGTGACCGTTAGAAGAATTGGCCGCAGGCGAGCTCGACTGGCGTAGGCAAGTGCATTCTCGAGCGGTTCTTCCGTTTTGTTTGCGTGCCGCCACTGAGTCTCCGAAAGAACGAGGATCATACTGTTGGCGACGATGCCAACCGAGATCAGCAGACCAGCAAGGACCATGGCGTCCAGGGCCTGCCCCATAATAGCGAGCAGCGCAAAGGCTCCAAAGGCACAGAGAGGAATCGTCAGCCAACCCGCCAGAGCCCACCGAAAGGAACCGTATTGCACCAAGAGGATAAGGAAAACGATGAACAAGGCGAAGGCCAGAGCGCTGGCAAAAGTGCGACGAGTTTCCTCGAGAGCCTCAACCTCTCCTTCCAACCACCAACTCACCTCGTTTGGCAAGTCAAGCCCTGCCAGGACACGTTCAACTTGAGCAGCAACTGCACCTGGACCGGAACCAGTCCGATCAAGTTGCGCTCCAAGGCGGACGACACGCTGGTTCTCGCGCCTTTCGATATGCGTGGGTTCCTCGATAAGCTGAAAGTCCGCGAGGTCGGCGAGGTGCACCCAAGCTCCACTCCTGGCCGGAATCCGCACCCCCTCCAAATGCTGAGGCCCTCCAGCCTCACGCCGGTCAAAGCGCACACGAAGAGAGAGAGGATCTCCCCCCTCCATACGCTCGCGCAAGACGGTGCCCTCCATAGTATACATAACGGCCTGGTTCAGATCGCCCGTGGTGATTCCGTAACGGGTGAGGTCAGGATAGTGAGGGTTCACCCGCCACCGCGGGCTCACTCCACCCCGCAGGCGTTCAATGTCAGTAAGGCCGGAAACTTCTCCAAGAGCTTCTTCGACGCGGACTTCGGTTTCGGCGAGTGCCAGAAGATCGCCGTCAGAACGGGTAAGGATGACCTCAATGTCGGATTCGGATAAGCGCGTACGCACGCCGCGAATCCGTGGCAGTTCAAAGCGAGTGCTGAGGGCGGGAATATCAAGTTCGTGTAGTGCACGGCGGGCTTCTTCGGCCCATTCGCTGGAGGGGCGCCCCCCCTCGCGCGTATCGACCCGCACCATAAAGTTGGCTGTCGCCGGGCGAAAAGCAGGGAGCCCTTCACGAAAATAGCCACCGACCGTAGTGAAAAGCCCTGCAGTCCCCTCGATCTCGAGGAGGACGCGCTCAGCTCGTCGCGTAAGTGCATCCATGGCCTCAGGCGAAATGCCGACGGGATGAACCATGCGCACATCAACGAACCCATCATCTACCGTTGGAAGCACCTCAAAAGGGACTGCACGGGCAAGTATCAGGGTACTTGCCATGAGGATCACCCCGACAGGCCAGGCAATCCATGCCCGCTGGCTTGTACGCCAAAACAAACCCTTCCATGGCTCAAGGTGCCCGCGCTTCTGCTCTCGCGTCTTTCCTCCTGCTCCCCAGTCCGCAAAAGCGGAAAGGAGCACAAGAGCTGCAACATAGGCAAAGACAGAGCTTAGGATGACAGTGAGGATCAGCGGACGAAATAGCTGGTCCACGAGACCCTCGACCAGCAAAAAAGGGGCAATGGCAGCGACGGTAGTGAGCAAGGCCCCGAGGAGTGGTTTGGCCACATCGACCATCGCCCGCGCGGCCGCGTTGTCCGCATCGCCCGGTAAGCGATCCAAGCGGTCAAAATAAATAATTGCGTAGTCCAAGCTCAGTCCGACGGAAATGAGTAGCCCAGCGAGGGTAAGTAGGTTGAGGGTCAACCCCGCAGCTGCAAGGGCAAGCGTGGCACAGGCTAGGCTGGTGAGAATTACCATTCCGACGAGAACCACCTTACGCCCCTGCCGGAGAGCGAAAAAGACCAGCCCCATGGCCAAAAGAGAGCCGACGCCGGCAGCCACCAAGACGCTGCGGACCGCGCCCTTGGTGGTGACTGAGTCGTCGAAAAGAAGGGTGGCCTCGATATCAGCAAAGGCAGTCCGCTCCATCACACTCTCCACAGCAGCACGCACTTCGGCAGCCATACGCAAAGATTGGGCCCCGGGGGACCGGTGGACCGTGAGCAAGACAGCTGGATCGCCGTTCAGACGGGTGCGCAGGCTCGTTTCCGATGGGGCGCGGTAGGCCTGAGCAAATGAACTTAGGGGCACAGCGACATCGTTGTTTTCCCGGGGGTGGAGCGTACGTTCGAGGAGCCGATCGGCATCCCATACAGCTTCACCAAGCACACCCACTCCTTCAAAACCCGCGGTCAGGAGCTGCCCGGCAAGCGGGGGCGCCGTAATCTCCATGAGGGTTCGCTCAACTGCCTCAAGGGACACATTCAAAGCTATTTGTTGCTGTGGATCGACGTCCACCACCAGTTCGGGATCCTCTTCCCGTCCGATAAAAACCATATCGACACCCTCGATCGCACGCAGGCTTGGCAGCAGAGAAGAGCGAAGCAGCTGACGTAACTCTGCGGCCGTGTGTTTCCCCGACCCGAAAGCATATTGCATAACTGGCTCGACCGAAGTTGCCACTTCAAAAACCCGGGGCTCGGGAAAATCCCCAGGCCAGGATGATCGGGCACGCTGGGTCGCCTGTGTCACGTCGCGCAAGGCCCTTTCCATATCATAGCCTGGCTCGAAAAACAGATCCAGATAAGAACGACCATCACCTGAGCGACTTTCCATACGGCGTAATCCGGAAAGCCCGCCAAGCGCTGATTCCAAGGGTTCGTTGATATTCGCCTCAACGACCGCCGAAGTCTGCCCAGGAAGATCGCCAATGATGCGTACTTGAGGGTAGCGAACTTCCGGCAGTAGTTGCAGCGGCATTCGTAAGAGGCTGATGCCTGCGAGCATAATAATGAAAGTCACCCCTGCGCCCACCGCTAGACGGTAGTCGCTGAGGGCGGCAAAGAAGCTGTGAAGCGGACGGTGCATGCTCTACGGGCTTTGGTGGATCGTGACCTCACGCCCTTCTGGCAGAGAACGCGGCTCAAAGCGCACAACGTGTTCGCCCGGCTCCAGCCCCGCGCTCACTTCCACGCCACGATCCTGACCCACGCCGAGGTCAACATGCCTGCGCACTATCGTGGATGGGGCACCCTTAACTACTGCGACCCAATGATGATTTCCTTCGCTGGCAACCGCAGTCCAAGGCACAATGAGGACCTCCCGCTCGACTTCATGCTGCAAGCGCGCCAGAACAGGACCCATGAGTCCTTCTGAAACCACCGACAGTTCTACGGCGAGAAATCCAGGCGCGAGGGCGTCTTCGGTCACGATGATCCGATCGATGGGCAGGTGGGTGCCCTGACGGTCTGTAAGGGTTAGCTGATCCGTCGAATCAAAATAATGAGCCTCCACCGCGGGAATCCGCAGACGCAGTCCCTGAGTATTCACATCTTCGATACGCATAAGTGGATCGCCTACACCGACGGTTGCATCCGCGGGGACCATCAGCGTCGTCACGCGCCCGTCCACCGGAGCCCGCAGGTTTACCGCCCGAATTCGGGCATCCAATTCCGCCAAGGCCTCTTCCACCTCAAGGAGGCGTAAACGCACCGACTCAACCTCACCGGGACCGGCAGCATCCGCTGCGGCGAGACGCTCCCAACGGTCGAGTTCTTCCCTCAGCGAGCTACGCCGCTGCACGAGCACCTCTTGGCGCGAGCTTAATTCCGGGCCATCTATCCGCACGAGACGGTCGCCATGTTTCACCACGTCACCCTCAGCAACCAAAAGCTCAGCAATCGTTCCCGCTTCCGGGGCGTTCACGCTGACGCTGCGCAGCGGGCGCAAGAGGCCTGTCCATTCGCGCGTGGTCGTGATGGTTTCCACATCGACCTCAACAACGTCGACCCGGGGCATGGTATCGGCAGTTTCCTCGGCAGAGGCACCACCGCAGCCCACGTTAAGCGTCAATGCCGTCAGCGCGACCGCACCCAAGAGGTTTAAGCTTATTGGCAAGTTCATAGAGGTGCATTGGGGCTTTGTTGAATCCAAGTGGGTAGTTTATCGATCTGGGCAGTACTCTCGGCGTAGTCAACCAATTGCAGAGCCAGGCTTTCGCGCCAAGCCAGCTCCCCCAATCGCGCATCTAAAAGGCGCGTCCGCTCATCGAGCAAGGTGCGCCAAGAACCCACACCCTCGCGCCAACGGAGCTGTGCCGTGCGCTCGGCCGTCTCTGCACTTGCGACCGCCTCTTTCCACTCCGCCGCTTGCGCGGAGAGATCGCGGAAGCCACGGCGCATTTTTTCAGCAGTGCGGCGCAAATCCTGTTGTAAGGCAACCTGCTCGGCCTCCAAGCTCCGAGCTCGGCGGGTTTCCGCGCGTGCTCGTGCACCTTGCACCCCGGCCGCATCTGGAGACCAAGTGAAACGCAGGCCAGCATAATACTCCTCCTCAGTGCGGCCGTCGTAGGCTTGGGATACATACGGACCAGCCTGCCCAACAGCATCGAGCCGCCAGCGGTTATCCAGAGCAACGGCATCAGCTTGAGCGCGGCGCTCTCTCGCTTGCAACTGTAGCGCGACAATGGCTGGGGGCAGTCGTTCACCGATCGCAGTCTCGGGAACGTCCGCCAAACGGACGGGCAGGGGGTGCACTTCCTTTAGGTCGGCCATCAAAGCTAGCTGCAAGTGGGCTATTTCGGCAGCGATATCCGTCTCTCGCCAACGCGCAGCCCAGTCTGCTTCGCTTTTTTCAAAATGCTCGCGGGTCGCACCTGGCTCTACGCCTTCGCGCAAGCGCAGCCGCACCACCGCAGCGAGCTCTGAAAACTCGGTGCGCGCGGACCGCAACAGTTCCCGTCGTTCCAAAGCAAGGGAGGTAGCCACGTAGCTACGGGCGACTTCCGCCCGGAAGGCATAATCAAAAGCGACATTGGCTTCCCTGATCCCTTCACGGCGCAATGCAAGCGCTTGTTGGCGCGCAGATCGCCCGCTTTCCCATAAATTCCAATTTACTTGGGCAAGGAGGTTTCCGCGTCCAGCGAGACCCTCGGCACGTTCCTCACTGGGGCTCACCCGTTGGCCATAATCGCCTTCGATTCCCACTGAAAGCTCCGGCCAGCCTTCGCGTTCGAGAGCCCGGGCCTCATAATCCTCTGCCTCCAGACGAAGCGTACCCGCCAAGTAGCGAGGTTGCGTAAAAACACTGGCCTCCCAAATTTCCGCTAAACTCTCCCCTGATGACCGGCTGTCGCCGAACAAGTCAACTGTGCCTGCTGCGACCAGAACCATGAGCGCAACCCATCGTCGGATGAATCCTTTTTCGTTAATAAACACAGCGTGCACTAGATACTGTGAGCTCCCCATCCCCTGTCAAACACAAGCATTTCGTCAGAACAGCACCTCGCGACTTTCCTCAGCAGCGAAGGTACGAAACATGCCAAGAATGATCCGAAGACAAGGAAGTGAACTCTTGAGCATCGCTTTCGGCGCTGCGCGGTTTGCCTGAGAGGCAGAAAAATCTTTGAATAAGCCAGCAAGGTTAACTTGACAGGCACATTCAGATTCACAGCCTCTAAGGCTTGTGAATTGAAAAGCAGTGCCGAACTAGCTCAATTGGTAGAGCAGTTGACTCTTAATCAATTGGTTCCGGGTTCGAGTCCCGGGTTCGGTACCACTTTCGCCACCTTAGCTCAGCTG
>PWZW01000038.1 GCA_003567255.1 Puniceicoccaceae bacterium
CAAAGCCTCCCCACCCACCGTCCGGGAAATGCAATGAAACAAACCACCACCTATATTCATTCGACTACGCTTCATAAACACCAAAAATATAGCCAGGCTATATATAAGCAAGGTTTTATTGGGATCAATGCTTGCTGTGCATTTGTTTTCTGTTTTATCCGTAGCTCGTGGAAGGAATTGTTCGCTGTCTTAAAGAAAAATTGAATGGATTTGAGCCGGAGCTTGGAATGGTGCTTGGTTCGGGCTTGGGGTTTCTGGCAGATCGTGTAATCGCGGAGGCTATTAGGATCCCTTACGGTGACATTGATGGTTTTCCACAGTCTACGGTGGAGGGCCATGCGGGGTGCCTGGTCTGCGGAACTTTCGCCGGTAAGCGAGTGCTTTGCATGCAGGGGCGCTTTCATCACTACGAGGGATACTCGCTAAAGGAGGTGACCCTGCCTATCCGCTGCATGGCTGCTCTCGGGGTTGAGGCTCTGATTGTTACAAATGCAGCCGGAGGTATCTCCACTAGCCTAAGTCCAGGGCGCCTTATGCTGATCAGCGACCATATCAACATGATCGGGTCAAATCCCTTGATTGGACCGGTGACGGGTGGTGGTATTCGGTTTCCCGACATGTCTTTTGCCTATTGTCCGGAGTGGCGGAAAGCCCTGCGCGATCGCTTATCTGAAATGAATGAAGAGGGTTTAGCTGAGGGGGTTTATCTTGCCGTGAGTGGTCCCAGTTTTGAAACACCGGCAGAAATTCGTGCCTTCGCCAGGTTGGGGGCGGATGCCGTGGGGATGTCCACCGTGCCCGAAGTGATTGTTGCCAGAGCTTGCGGGCTTCGAGTGTTGGGGATCTCTTGCATTACCAATGCTGCCGCAGGTTTGGGTGAGGGAGAGCTTAGTCACGAGGATGTGACGGAAACGTCCGAAAAGGTGGAAGCAACCTTTTGCTCGGTTATTCAAACAGCCGCCGCAGTAATGCCAGCTTGAGTCAGTATGAAGAATGATTCTCAAATCACAGTTCTCGATCATCCCGGGGTGCGTCACCATTTGGGGATTCTCCGGTCCAAAGCGAGCGAACTGTCAACCTTTCGTTCGGCGGCGGCTTCGGTAACCCGGTATTTGATGGCGGAGATCGTGAAGACTTCCGAAGAAAAAAATGTTGAAATCGAAACGCCGATGGAACGAACGGTGGGACAGGTGATGGAGGAAAGCTTTGTGCTCATTCCCATCTTGAGGGCGGGTTTGGGCATGTTGGATGTGGCGCTGGATTTTTTGCCGGAAGCGAAGGTCGGGTTCATAGGAATGGAACGCGATGAGACGAGTGCGTCGGCAAAGTCGTACTACGCAAAGTTTCCCGACCTGCGAGGGCGAACCGCAATTTTACTTGATCCGATGCTGGCCACTGGCGGGTCGGCGATCCAGGCAGTGAAAGTATTGTTGGCAAATGGACCGAAGCGGGTCATCCTAGCATCTATAATTGCCGCCCCCGAGGGCATCACTGCCTTTCGCGAAGCCTGCCCGGAGGTGGGTTTAATTATCGCCTGCGTTGATCGTGAGCTCGATGCTTCCAAGTACATTCGGCCTGGCTTGGGAGACTTTGGGGACAGGCTTTATGGAACAACTCCGCACTAAGAGACATCAACTAATGGAACCTTTGACCTTTAAATGAAAAAAGAATACCCTGTAGAAAAAGCTTACGAGACCGCAGATGGGCTGGTTTCGGTTTATGATTTATTATCAACCTTCGCCGACGCTGAGATGCAGGTTGAGGGAATCAGCCGGGTCTCTGACCTGCACATAAAGGAGGGGGAACCTTTGCGTTTTCGCGTTGATGGGATTCTGCAGGAATTGGATGGTGGAGTATCCGTGACGGGAGAGGTGTTTGAGCAGCTTGTGTTTCCTATTCTTTCAGAAAACAATTTACAGAAATGGAAAGAGGGTAAAGTTAACGACATAGACTGCGGCTACTATTGGGAAGACGAGGGAATTAATTTTCGCATAAACCTGTTTCGTGAAAGAGATGGCTTTGCTTGTGTGATCCGGATGTTACCGAAATTCGTGCCGCCTCTGGAAGAGTTTGCATTTATGGGAGAGGGCATCGGAGAGAGGCTCTGCTCGCTGAGGCAGGGCTTGGTGCTGGTGACGGGCGTTACCAGCAGTGGCAAGACGACGACCGTGGCGAGTCTATTGGATGCGATAAATAATCAGCGGGCTTGTCGTATCATTACTTTGGAAGATCCCATCGAGTTTGTCTTTAAAAGTAAACAAGCGCTTATTTCCCAGCGAGAGTTGGGGACTCATATCGAGGATTTTGGCCAAGGATTGAGGAGTGCGTTGCGCGAAAACCCGGACGTGATCTATGTGGGTGAAATTCGGGACAAAGAGACCGCAGCGCTGGCCCTTACGGCTGCAGAGACGGGGCATTTGGTTATTTCCACCCTCCATACGAAAGACGTAAAAGGAGCCTTTAGCAGGCTCGTCGACATGTTTGAAGCGGACCGCGCTGAAGAGGTAAGCTCTCAACTGTCATTTTTAACCGCTGCGATCATCAGTCAGAAGCTTGCCGCGAGGAAAGAGAGGGCGGGGCGTATTCCTGTTTTCGAGGTGTTGCTAAACGATAGTGCGCTTTCGCATTTAATTCGCTCTGCAAAGTGGCACCAGATTTATGGGAAGTTGGAAACAAGTTCAAAACTGGGAATGAACACGCTTGAGCAGCATCTTTTAAAACTCGTTGAAGAAAACGAAATCAGTAGCGAAGAAGCTGCACACCTCGCGAACGATCCCTCAATTATGTCCCGCTTGGGCCTTTAGGCGGGAAGCGCGTAGCAAGCTGATAAAAGTGGCAGGTCCGTAGGGACTCGAACCCCAACAAAGAGAATCAGAATCTCTCGTGCTACCATTACACCACGGACCCATAATGGAACGGCAAAACAAACCTGCATGAATCGCTCGGTCAATAATAAAGAGGAAGAAATGCCTTGTCTGAGTGCTTGACAATGTTTTGAAAAGCCTACTTTCTTTTCGGTTTTTCCCTCTAGAACCATTTCACAGGAAAATTTTCAACATTATGGCATTAAAAATCCGTCTCCAGCGTCATGGCTCAAGCCATGCTCCTTTTTACCGTATGGTTGTGGCAGAAGCATTAGCCCGCCGTGATGGCCGTTTTGTCGAAGTCGTGGGCACTTACAATCCCCAAGCGCGTAAGGCGGTGCCGGAGGTTGAGATCAAGCTTGATCGCGTCGACTACTGGATCTCTGTCGGTGCGAAGCCTACGGATACTGCACGCAGCTTGATTCGCCGAGCGCGGCGCGAGGTCCCCGCCGAGGCCGGATCCTGAGTGGCTGCGTTTTGCAGCTCTTGCCCAAAGGTAGTTGGCTCGCTGAATTAAATGGGTCATGCCCCGGTCGGCAAAATATGATTTGCTAACCCTCTTTCCAGAAATGGTGGAGGGTTTTTTGCGTTCAAGTATGCTTGGACGTGCCGTGAATCGTGGACTACTCGAAATAAATGTTCACCAATTGCGAGATTGGGCTGAGGGGAAGCATCGGCTTACTGATGACCGTCCGTTTGGTGGCGGGCCTGGGATGGTTATGAAACCAGAGCCGATTTTTTCAGCGGTTGAAAGCCTCAACGAAGGAGAGGCATGTGTTGTTTACATGGCTCCAGACGGTGAGCCACTATCGACTGCCCTTGCGCAGGAATTTGCAGCGAAGCGGCATTTAATCGTGCTTAGTGGTCATTATGAGGGTGTTGACCAGCGGGTGCGTGATCGAATCGTAGATCGTGAAGTAAGCATTGGCGAATATGTGTTGACGAATGGGACTGTGGCGGCGGCCGTTTTTTTGGACTGCGTGAGCCGCTACGTGCCCGGTGTTTTAGGTGAAGAAAAGTCCTTGACGCAGGATTCCTTTTCAAACACTCTTCTCGGTTTTCCTCAGTACACGCGTCCGGCGGATTTCCGTGGGATGACTGTGCCGGAAGTTTTGTTATCGGGCGACCACGTGAAAATCGAGGCGTGGCGCAAAGAGCGACAAATTGAAAAGACCAAACAAACCAGACCCGATTTGCTGAATAACCAATCTTTAGAGCCATGAACACCATTATTGAAGACATTACCAAAGACCAACTACTTAGTGACCGCAGCCAGTTTAAGGTTGGAGACGGTGTTCGCGTGCACCTTCGGGTGACGGAAGGGGACAAGACCCGGATTCAAGTTTTTGCGGGGATTGTGATTTCCCGCAAAGGTGGAGGCATCCATGAGTCGTTCACTGTCCGGCGCATTGCTTCTGGAGTGGGTGTTGAGAAAGTATTTCCGGTGCACAGCCCAACCATCGAGAAAATTGAGGTTGATCGTGAAAGTGTAACCATGCGTGCGCGTATGTTTTACATGCGTGACCGCGTCGGAAAAGCGGCGAACTTGGTTAAGGAAAAGCGCTTGGTTGAGCGCGGTGCGAAAGTTTGATTTTGCACGAGGTGCGTGTTTGCTGAGCGGTCGAGTTCTTCATTCGGATGAAGTGAGGCATCTCAGCCGTCAGCGCCTGCACTAACTAGGAAATTGGCAGCTTAAATGTTGCCTGGAAATCTAGGCTTGCATGGAACTTTGAAGTGTCGCGAAATGCGATCAGCGAAGAACGATAGAAAACAGCTATAATATTTAATGACAGAAAAGACTGAAACACGAATCGCACTGGTGACCGGTGCTGGGCGCGGAATTGGAAAAGCAATTGCGGAGATGATTGCCAGTCGAGGAACCCACGTGATTTGCGTCAGTCAATCCGAGGGGTCTTGTGGAAGCGCGGCCGAAGCGATTTGCAGCGCTGGATATTCGGCCGAAGCGATGGCAGTGGATGTTTCTGATTCGGCTTCGGTCGAGGCAGCCGCCAAGGCATTACTTGCGAAGCATGGAACGATCGATATTTTGGTAAACAATGCAGGTATCACGAGGGACGGCTTGCTTTTTCGGATGAGTGATGAGGATTGGGATAGCGTTGTCCGAACCAATCTGAATAGTTGTTTTTACTGGGCCAAACATCTGGCCCGTCCAATGACCAAAAAGCGTTGGGGGCGGATCGTGAATATTGGGTCAGTAGTTGGTCTGATGGGTAATGCCGGCCAAGCGAACTATGCGGCAGCCAAGGCAGGAATGGTCGGGTTGACAAAGAGCCTGGCGAAGGAGTTCGCAGGTCGGAGCGTGACAGTGAACGCGGTCGCACCAGGGTTCATTCAGACCGATATGACAGACGCTCTGAATGACGAGCAAAAGGCCGGAATCCTTTCAAACATACCATTAAAACGTTTTGGGCAGGTAGATGATATTGCCCATGCGGTTACTTTTTTAACATCCGAAAACGCAGGATATATCACCGGTCAGGTTTTTACAGTTGACGGTGGTATGGTCATGTGATGCTCAATTTCCTTTAACCAAAAATAACTATGGCTGATCAATCCATCGAAGAACGTGTGACGAAAATCATCGTCGACCAACTCAACGTAAACGAAGACCAAGTCACCAAGGAAGCTTCCTTCCTTGATGATCTCGGTGCTGACTCACTCGACACAGTTGAGCTGATTATGGCATTCGAGGAGGAATTCAAAGACGAGATTAAGGGTGAAATTCCTGAGTCAGACGCTGAAAAGCTTCAGACCGTGGGTGACGTGATCGCCTACATTCAGGAAAAAGCGGGCTGAGCACAGGGTCACCCCTGAGCACCTTCAGTCCCTCGACCTTTTACAGAGTTCATGTTTACCGTTCGCGGTGAACCATCCCATTTTTCTATGGCAGAGCCTATACAGCCCAAGCGTGTCGTCGTTACCGGAATAGGTACCATTGCATCCATCGGTACTGGAATTGATTCCTTTTGGGATGCCTTGGTGCGAGGCGAGAGTGGACTCACCAAGGTAACCCGCTTCGACACTACTGACTACCCTTGCAAGGTGGGGTCCGAAGTTAAAGATTTCAATGCGGGTGATTACATGGACCCGAAGGAAGCGAGGCGGAATGATCGTTATACGCAATTCGCTGTAGCATCCAGTCGGCTAGCTTTGGAGGACGCCTCCGTGGATACAGGGAAACTGGATGCCGATCGTTTTGGCGTTTTGGTGGGTTCTGGAATTGGAGGAATGGAGACGATACAGACACAAAGCCGTCGACTGTACGACGGTGGACCGCGCAAAGTGTCGCCCTTCATGATTCCATCCTTGATCGCGAACATTGCCAGCGGAGTCGTTGCGATTGAGTTTGGAGCGAAGGGGCCCAACTACGGAATCGTGAGTGCCTGTTCGACGGCGACCCATACTATTGGAGAATCTTATCGGATGCTACGCTCTGGGGACGTCGACATCATGCTTGCTGGAGGGAGTGAGGCAGCCATCACAGAGCTCGGTTATGCGGGCTTCTGCTCGATGCGTGCGATGAGCACAAGCTTCAACGATACGCCACAACGTGCAAGTCGGCCGTTTGATAAACAGCGGGACGGCTTCGTCATGGGAGAAGGTGCTGGTGTACTCGTGTTAGAAACCTTGGAACACGCACAAGCCCGCGGAGCTCGCATTTATTGTGAACTAGCGGGGTATTCTGCAACGTGCGACGCTTACCACATTACCTCGCCAGATCCGGAAGGACATGCGTTGTCTGTGGCGATCAGGAACGTTATTAAAGAGGCTGGATTGAAGCCGGAGGACGTCGATTACATTAATGCGCATGGCACATCGACGCCTTACAATGATAAATTTGAAACTGGTGCGATCAAAAAGGCCTTGGGCACCGCCGCCGAGAAGGTGCGGGTTAGTTCGACAAAATCGATGACAGGACACTTGCTCGGAGCGGCCGGTGGTGTTGA
>PWZW01000288.1 GCA_003567255.1 Puniceicoccaceae bacterium
CGCTGTGGTCAGTCCCGCCGAAGTGGCGGATTACCTGAGGCCACTCTGCGAGGGGGCTGCTTTCACCGTTGGTGGGTTTTCGACGACCCAAGGTGGGCCCGAGGGTATGGTCCACGTGAGCCCTCCCGGAGCGTTGCGCCTGGCATGCCTCCAAGCAATCGCCCACGGTGCGGAGGGAGTTCATTTTGCTCAGTGGCAACAATCTCCTTATTTCGGAATACCCAAAGTAGGTGCCATGCTCCCGGCGGTACAACCGCTCAAGAGTAGAATTTTTAAGGAGATTTGCTCCATTGGGGACTCCCTCCACAAGCTTGGCGCGGTTTCAGGAAGCGGAACCCAGGCGGAGTGTGCTTTGATGATTGATTGGCAGAGTATGCGGGCTTTGGAGAGCGAAGCCAACCCTCGCGATTTCGACTTCCTTTCGATTTTCAAAGAATATCACGCGGCATTTTCAGAGCTTAACATACCGGTCGACATCATTTCCCCCAGCACGGACCTCAGCCGCTATCGTGCGGTTTTAGCTCCCAACCTGTATCTATTAAAAGATACGGATGCCGAAAAAATATCGGCCTACATAAAAGCCGGGGGTCTGTTTGTCCTTGGTTTTTGTAGTGGAATCCTCAGTGAGCAAGGACTGCTCGGAGACCCGGGCGTGCTCAGCTTTTTCCAAAAAACCATGGGAATCTGGGTGGAGGAACGTGAACCCGAAACGCAAACCCTCGCCAATGGAATTAAAATGAGGGACGGGCGCCTGGTCAAAGCCGGTTACCTGAGTGAACGGGTCCACCTCGAAGGTGCGGAGGCGCTGGGGCATTTTTCCGAAGGTATGTTTGCGGGCTCACCAGCCTTGACCGCGCATCGTTACGGCCGCGGTATGGCCTACTACATCGCAACCCGCCCAAAGGCATCTTTCTATCGATACGCCCTTGAGGAGTTGGCCGAGCAGATCGGGCTTCAACGCCCTCCGGTCAAGGTATCACCCGGCGTCGAGGTAAGCCTCCGCCAAACGGGTAAACGACGCTTCCTTTTTCTCCTTAACTGGCAAGAGGTGCCGAGTGACGTGGAGTTGATCGCGGTCTCCGGCACCGACCTTTTGTCCGGCAAGTCACGCTCGGGGAGGTTTAAGCTCGACCCGCGCGATGCCGCGGTGATCGAACTCTCCGACTGAAGATCAACGGATGAAGGGAACGGTTCCGTAAAGCCGCCCGTGCTAGGATGTCGGCACACTGACCGGTGTCCGATTACCACTGAACAACTCTTGGTAAATCCGGTTTCTTGGCTGATTGATCCGGCTAAAATCGTATCGGTTATTCCTGACATGATTCGGCCCGTATCGATAGCTTGCTGCCAATAAAGGGTAAGAAAAACGGTCTGCACTGCGTAGGCGTTCGCGGCAATAGGCTAGGTACTCCACCCCAACTTCGATGTTTGTACGCCAGTTCCAGGCATGGCGGTAGGGTCTTTCTGAAACCGTTGTCCACGCCCCGCGGGTGAGTTGCATCATTCCCCTCGCTACGTTACTCTTTGCCCGCGGATCCAAGCTGCTCTCCGCATAAATAATGGCATACACAAACTGCGGATCCATCCCCTGCTCCGCCGCAGTCTCCTGAACAAACTCCCACACTTCAGCACTTGATGGCGTCTCCGAAAAAAACGATAAGGCGCTGCCAAAAAAGACCGTAAACACTCCGATCAACCCACCGAGACAAGCGGAGGCAATCAACAAGCCGCGCTCGGTCCGGAAGAGTTTTTGGGCGCTAGCCGTCATCCACAGAACCCTTTAAGATCTCATAGATTTTCAGGCCGTTTTTAAAAAGCCTCGCTAGTTGGGTGGGATTGAGCGCCTGCTTGGGGTCATCCCCAATCCCTCTTTTCGGGCTAATGTGCGCCTCCAGATTAAGTCCGTCCGCCCCGTACGCGACCGCGGCGAGAGCTGCTTGCTCAACGTACTGCGCACGCCCCACGGCATGTGAGGGGTCGTATACGACCGGTGCCCAGGTCTTTTCCTTTAGCAATGGAGTGATGGACTCATCCGGGTGGTTACGGTATCCATCCAGCCCCGGTAGGGTACCTCGTGGACACAGCATAATTTTTGGATTACCTGCTGCGACAATATACTCCGCCGCGGCAATAAACTCATCGATGGGCCCCATGTGGCGCGAACGCTTCAGTAAAACCGCGGTTGAGGTATTGGCCGTGCACTCACCAATTTTTTTCAAAAGGGTATAGTTCAGACCGTTACGGGTCCCGATTTGAATGACGTCGACCTTCGCGTCCACCGCCACGGCAAGTTGGCGCTCATCCATGACTTCCACGTTAAGGGGTAGCTTGGTTTGTGCGCGCGCCTCCAAGAGCACTTCCAACGCCGCGTCTTCGCCCTGATAAGAATACGGCATCGTCCGAGGCTTCCAAACACCCCCTCGAAGGGCGTGCGCCCCGGCCGCCTTTACCGCATGCGCGGTTTCAATAGTTAGCTGGGCTTCTTTGGGATCCACGGTGCAGGGCCCCGCAATGTACAAGAGCCCCTTGCCAAGCGTGATCCCTCCAATGGCGAAATCGTGATCCGCCAAGCCAGAGCGAAGATCCATCAATTTAAAAGGCGAGTCGATCCGGTCTATGCGATCAACATATGAGAGGCCCTCAAGCCGCGAGAGCATGAGCTCCTTGCGCTCATCGCCGAGAATAGCATAAATCGACCGATGAGCGCCCTTGATGACTCCGATCTGGCAGCCAAACTCTGCCACGATTGCTTGGACTTCAGCTAACTGCTCAGCACTGAGAACGTTTGCTTTGGGAATGATCATACACGATGGGTGGGTACAGGCACACTACAGGGTTGAAAACGACAGGACTATGCGCTGGCTAAGCTTCGGAGGCGAGAAGTTTTCCCACTTCCTGGCAAAAGGCGGCGGCTCCGCAAACCAGAGGTATGGCCGGTCCGTCAACGGCGAACTCCTCGACGGGAAAAGGGGATCCGGTAAGGTACTTGATATCCATGCCCGCCCCCTCCAACAAGGGAACGGCGGCGGCAATATCCCAAAGTTTGCCTTTGGTATCAATGGCACCGTAAAGATACCCTGTGGCTACCAAAGCGAGGGTAAGGGAGATGCTCCCCAGCGCACGGACGCGATATTTGCAAAAGAGCGGTGCCAAACGAAAGGAAACCTCCCGGTCCATGGGGAAGTGCAGGCCGATTAAAGCCTGCTCACACGCATCCATCGGTGCGGAAAGGTCCACTTTCCGCTGGTCAATCTCCACTCCAAACCGACCTCCGCCCTCAATCAGCGAATCGGTGGAAAAATCATAGATAAAGCCATAAATGGGTTTTCCATCCATCAAGAGGGCCAAGGCAATGGTGCAGCAAGGAAAGCCCAAGGCATAGTTATTAGTCCCGTCCACGGGATCAATCACCCAGGCAAATTCGGAAGTCAGGGCAAAGCAATCGTCTTTCGGACCTGCTTCTTCGCTGCAAAACTGATCTTTGGGAAAGTCCTCCCGCAACGCGACCAACACCCGCTCCGAAATCGCAAAATCCGCAAAGGTCACCCGGGAGGCATCCGCCTTCCAATCGCTGCTAAGCTGGCCAAAATGGTTTTTAAAAAAACTGATCTGCGCACGCACGGCAACCCTACCGGCATTGATCCGGTGGCGAATATCATTAGCGCGGCGGGCGCGTTTCTGGGCTGCGAACCTTACCATCTATCACAGACTAACCGGGCCCGCCGCCGCATCAATCTTGAAGATGCCTAAGCATCCTGACCCTGGCCTACATTTTGAGTTTGAAGGCGAGCGGCGAATCAAGCTTCTATTAGCTCCATGCAAAATAAAGATGACGAGGTGCTTCAAATTTTCCGCGAGAGCGGTGCCCTATTGACGGGGCATTTCATCCTCCGCTCCGGCTTACGCAGCGGCCATTTCTTCCAATGCGCCCAAGTTTGTCAAAACATGGAAAAAGTCACGCGGCTGGCAGAGCTTCTCATTTCGAGCCTAAGCGCGGAGGCCAAGGCTTGTGACACGGTTGCGGCACCCGCGATGGGCGGTCTCGTGATCGGGCAGGAAGTCGCGCGGCAGTTAAAGAAGCGTTTTATTTTCCTGGAAAAAGTTGATGACAAGTTGGAACTCCGCCGTGGTTTTAAACTCGGGGCTTCTGAGAAGATTTTAATTGTTGAAGACGTCATCACCCGCGGTGGTCGCGTCGATGAGGCGATCGCCAAGATTAAAGCGCATGGCGGTGTACCGATTGCAGCGGCGATGCTGGTTGATCGAAGCGAGGGAAAAACCAGCTTTGAAATCCCACACTATCCGCTGATCGCACTCAGCTTTCCGACTTACGAGGCGGATAACCTCCCCCCAGAGTTGGCCGGGATTGAAGCGACTAAGCCCGGTTCCTAGCCCGTTAAGGTCCGCGTGCCTCAGACGGGGCTTTCCGATTTCGGGGACCTATTGGAAGCCGAATATTTTTTTCAGGGTCGTGAGTGTTTGTGCACTTGGCTCAGCTCGCCCACTGCGCCAGGTAAGCAGGCGGCGGCAGGCTTGCCCCTCAATCAGGGGGCGGTGGTAGCGAAGGACCTGCACGTCGCCTTGGTTGCCCTGAAATCCCTCCCCGGCGAAGCGCGGGTTCCATCGCAGGGGCAAACCATACCAGGTAAACGCAATATCCCAAGCCACCACGTTCCCCCTATCTGCGGACCTTTCCAACAGGTTTGGATACCGCCGAATAAAATCCGGGGTTTGGGAGGTGACCACGCGGAGGGTGGCAGCGATAGGCTCAGCAGCTAAAAACTCGTCGATGTTTTGAACCTCGCCCCGCCGCACTTTCTCATAAAAATCCAGGGGATCGACGCCCATCAGGTTCATCCCGTTCCAAACACCGTGGTAATTTTCACTCCCAAAGCCCTGCTGATCGAACCAACTTTGAAAATCGTCAGAGAGCCGAAAACCGATTTCAAAATGAAGGTGCGCGCGCTCCCTGGGGATGGTGTATCCACCGGCAGAGCGACCCATCACTCCAAGCACAGTTCCCGACTGAACCGTTTGCCCAACCTGAAGACTGCTATCCACCCGGGCCAGATGAGCGTACAGGGTGTGGATCGGTGGCGAAACCTGCGGATGCTCCACGATCACGTAGCGTCCGTAACTACTGTGCCAGGCGACCGAGCTTATATAGGCAACCCGCCCCGGCAGGACGGCGTAAATCGGGTCCGTAGCCTCACGCCTGCGGTCTCGAAAGATCGGAAATAAATCAATCCCCTCGTGAAAACGCCGCCCGCCATTGCGAACGCAGCCAAATAGCCCTGACTCCAGTCGGCCGGAGGCCGTTGGCTGGATAAAGGTTTCCGGTGCATGGCCTTCCTGAAAAGCCGGATTGGGCGTTGGCCAAACCAAACCGGACTCACCCCAAAGTCCTCCGGAGCCCAAGATAAAGAAACTCGCCCAAACCCCCAGACGTCTCAATTTACGCGCCCACTGCCTTTTCAATTCCATTTGCATCAGCCGTTCAAAGTACTTCTGAGGGACGGTGGATTCCGAGCTTAAAAATGCTGACCGCCCCCTCAGGCATCCGAACTTTTCCAAAAATCAAAGCGGTCCACATCAAACAAGCCAAGGTCACTCATTTTGAGACTTGGAATAACCAACAATGCCATGAAAGAGAGGGTCATATACGGCGAACTTTGCTTACAGCCATCTGCCCGCGCCAGGGCGCTCAACTCCTTAAAAGCCTCGGCGGCTTCCCAGGCCTCACCCTCCGCCATAAGACCGGCAATCGGCAAGGGGAACACCCGCGTATCCGAGGGTGATGCGAAAGCCAACCCGCCCCGGGCCTCAATCACCGCATTGATTGCGCGGAGCAAAGCCTCGTCGGAAGCGCCCACCGCCACCACATTGTGGGAGTCGTGGGCCACGCTACTGGCGAGAGCCCCTCGCTTCAGGCCAAAATGCTTAATCAGCCCGATTGCCGGAGGCGCATCCCTGTAGCGATTCACCACCACGATTTTGAGCAGATCCCGACCGGGATCTGCCATAATCTTTCCATTTTCCACGAGGGGTGCATGCGCCTCGCGACCGGTAACCAGTGCCCCATCCTGTGCCAGGATTACCGGGACATCCGCTAGCCCGGGTGCCGTCCACGCGAGTTGGTCCAAACCAATCGGCCGCGCCTCAAACTTGTTTAGCCCGACCGTTTCCACGCGCGGCAGAAGCGGTTGCCCGCCCGCAGCTACCTCAACTCCATTGATGAAAGTACGCTGAACCTTGAAGTGCTCCAAATCATCGACCTCGACAAAGTCTGCCGGATCTCCCTCCTGCAGTAGGCCTACGGGTAAGCGGTAATGCCGCACCGGGTTCAAAGTTGCCGCCCGAATCGCCGTCATTGGTGGAACTCCGTTTTGCACGGCCCGTCGGACGAGGGCATCGATGTGTGAACAAACAAGCTCATCCGGGTGCTTATCGTCACTACAAAAAAAGCAAGCCTCAGGCGCCTCTTCAAGTAGAGGCCAGAGGGCATCAAAATTCCTCGCCGCCGAGCCTTCCCGGATCGCCACCTTCATTCCAAGCGCGACGCGCTCCCGCGCCTCGGTCAAGGTCACACACTCATGATCCGTTTCGATGCCCGCGGAGGCGTACGCCTTTAAGGCGTCGCCAACAACTCCGGGAGCGTGGCCGTCGATCCGCTTACCGTACCGTTTCGCCAAAGCGA
>PWZW01000147.1 GCA_003567255.1 Puniceicoccaceae bacterium
TGCGAGACGCTCTGATAAAAGGAACTTCGGTTAGCCATACGTTGAGCATACATATCACAGCGCGCAACGCATCCCTAAAATGGTTCTTCTGCAATCCCCGTGGGATCTTTTAAAGCATATGCTGTTTTATTTGTCGCAGACCTGTTACCCGACGGCGCAGCCGTCTTTGGACTGCGGCAGCCCTGCTGCTGCTTTTTGCGTAGGCAGCCGGCTGCCAAGCTCTTGTCGCTGCCCAAGGTTCCTTTGGCACGAAAACGCACTCCGCTACGAAAGACAGGTGAGTAATTGGGAGAGGTGAGCAATTAAAACGAATCCGCGCCAAGCTGAGTTGCTGAACCAAGGATCGGCTGCCCGCTTCTGGGAAGCGAGGCCATGGTTCAGGCTTATCATCTATGGCGGACGTGTCGCAGGAAGGGCGGAACCACGGAGCTCAACTGCTGGCCTGGGCGTCGCAGATAGAAGTAGGCTTTCAGCCTGCAACGCCTCGGATAGGGCAGGTACCCACGTCGCCTGCCCTGGGCTATGTTGAGCGACGCTGTTGGCGTTATGAGCGTTTAAGGCCAACGGCCTTATGCACCCTAGCCCAGCGCAACGCGCTGGGTTGGATGGCAAAAAGAATTTCCGCAGGCTGAAAGCCTGCCTCAAAACTTTGGTGGCGAACCCTCTGCCTTAAACCACTCTACAAATCACACGATAATTGCTGGAGCTTCCCTGAAATGGAAGTGAGTGAACCGTGGCCTATATGGCTTCGGCTTATTTCCCTTTTTCAGGTTTGGTGTTCTGGGTCGTGGCCACATTAAGCTCAAACCATTCCATGAAGGCATCTTTTGCTGCTGCGATGGTATCTACGGCGATACCGCCGTTGCTTTCGACTAATCTTTTATCGGACGGTTCAAAGGTCCGTATCACCACTTTTGCCTCGCTTCCCTTAACTGCTGACAGCAGTTGAGTGGCGTCGCGCGTCCGACGGATCGTTGCTAAAAGCACACAGGCTTTGCGGGCACGTGCACGATCAAGGATGAGGGGATCGCTGCCATCACCCTCGATACAGTCAATGCCCTGATGTATGAGAGATTTGATAACGGCGGCATCGTCGTCGATGACGAGTACCGGGATATTCGCTTCTTTGAACGCCTTGAGCATTTTCGGGCCGCTTTGCCCGAAGCCAATGATTATCGCATGGCCGCTCAAATCGTCTCCGACCTGGCTGCGGTTTCGATTTCTTGGGTGAAGTCTCATTAATTTCCAGATCACCGCGTCTTTCGCGATGATAGGAGTCAGTGCCATGGTGCCTACGGTGATGAGCGCAATCATCGAAAAGATTTCGGCCGAAATTTGCTGCGTGGTAAGCCCGATTAATGCAACCAGCAGAGAAAATTCGCTGGTTTGTGAAAGCAAAACGCCGGACTCAATGGAAGCGCGGGTCGAGTAGCCGGTCTTCTCCGCGACGAAGGTCACCAAGACCACCGTAATGATTACCAGGGCAATCACCAAAACCAGCGCATGCCAAAACATGTTTGGATCCGGGATGGTGCAGATAAATCCAATACTGATAAAAAACAGCGCGAGGAAAAAACTGGTGATCGAACCAATCATCCCGCGAATGAGGCCGTTCATCGGAAATGCCGACAAGGCAAAGCCCGCGAGAAACCCACCCACGATAAAGGGTAAGCCCAAGATGTTTGAGAGCGTTGTGAAAAGAAAAAGAGTCCCGAGGGCGAAGAGCAGTCGCTCCTCGTCATCGAGTCTCATTTTTTCGGTTATGAGTGGAATCATCCAACGGTGAATGGCATAAGCAAATGCAGCCAAGCTAACGGTTTTACCAAGCCCTTGAGCCACCGCACCCACCCCTTCAGGTGCATGGATCAGCGCTACAATGAGAAAAATCACCGCAACGTCCTGCAGTAAAAGAATCCCCAAGACCAAGCGCCCAAAGGGGGTAAACATGATTTGTCGCTGCTGTAACTGCTTAACAACGACAATCGTCGAACTCGCGGAGAGCGCGCAGCCAATGTAGAGCGCGGCCGTTAGGCTGTACCCGAGCAGATAGGAAATCGCTAAACCTGCACTTCCTAAAATTACAAATTGGCTCACACCCACAAGAAGGATCGGGCGGAGTCTGCCTTTCAGGCGTTGGGGACTGAGGTCAATCCCCGCTGCAAAAACGAGGACAGCCAATCCCAGTTGAACGAGGTTGCTGAGGGCATCTTCTTCGATCGAAATTTCCGAATAGTCAGCAATGGCCTTGAGTCCAAAACCAGCAAGAAGCAAAAAGGGAATCGCCGGGAGCCTCAGCCATTTGGAAAACCCAAATGCGAGGGCTGCCGCAAAAAGTAGGAGAGCCAAACCTGTCATTTCGGTAGCACGCCTTCCTTTTTTAAATATTCACGTTGATGCACAGCCCCTTCCACTTGGGGCATCAGCAAATAGTTTACTTCAAGTCGTAAAAGATTTTCGACGACCGATGTATCGAAGGCATGGATGGCACAGGCTACCCCCATCTGTTTGCAGCGGTGGGAGAGGAGGAGGTTCGCATCTTCGATCTGTAAGGCGGAGATGACCAATTTGGCATTTTCCAGGGCGATTTCCTGAAGGACAGACTCATACTCTACATTGCCAATTTCCGTCTTGCAGGGTAGGTAGGCAAGTTTTCGCGGATCGGTATCTACCGCGAGGACGGTTTCACCTTTTCCGTGTAGCGCTTCAGCCAAGGCACGTCCCAGTGGATTCATGCCGACGATAATGATATGCCCGGACTTGCTGTGGTCTTCATCTGCTTCCACCTCCTGCTTTGCCCGGAAGATTTTCAAAATGCCCAGCCGGCGGCAGAAGTGGTAAAGCGGATCACTGTACAAAATCATGTAAGCCGAGGTCGTAATGGTGACGATGCCGACCACAGCAACGATGGAAAGGATGTCGTTCCCAATTAAACCCGAAGCTACCCCCGCAGTAGCAAAAATAAAGGAGAACTCACTGATCTGCGCAACGGTGACACTCGTCCGAAAAGAGGTGAGCTCACTGTAGTTCATTTTTGAAATGATAATGATGAAAATGAGGGGGTTTCCAATGATGACAAAGAGGGAGAGTACCGTTGCGCCAAACCAATTCTCATGCGCGGCACTGAGGTCCATTTGAATGCCCAGCGTCACAAAAAACACCGCGATGAAGAAGTTCATCAGGGGGTGAAAGCGTCGTCGGAGATCGTCGTTGTAGGGAAGTTGGGCTAGCGCGATTCCCGCGAGGAAGGCACCTATCTCGAGCGAGAGCTCAAGGACACCGGCGAGGCCAACGACCAAAAAACACCAAAACAGCGCCCATACAAAAATGGTGTCGGGCGACCTTGCCGCCCAGGCAAAGGGTTTGGGCAGAACGTACTTCGAGGCAACCAGCGCAATCACGAGTAAGAGCGCCATGCCGCCAAAGGCTTTGGCCAGACCAATCCCGATGCTCGCCAGGTCTACCGTTTCGCCCTGCCCCAAACCGGCCAGGATCGTTAATACGAGGATCACCACGAGGTCTTGAACAAGGAAGATCCCCACCGCGATCCTACCGTACAATTTGTTGAGGTCCCCTTTTTGATCGAGGAGTTTGACCACCACCACCGTACTGCTGAAGGTCAGGGCTACCGAGAGAAAAACTGACTCCATGACCGTGAAATTAAGCATCAGGCAGAGCACAAAGCCCCCCGATGCCGTGAACACGACTTGCCCGATCCCTGCCGCAATAGCAACTTTTCCAACGTCCCTAATCTTTTCCAAGCTCAACTCAAGCCCAACGAGGAAGAGCAGCAGGGCAATCCCCACGTGTGCAATCAAGTCCAGTGCGTCGTCGACCTGGAGCAAGCCAGTGAAGGGTCCCAAGACAAGCCCCGCTGCGATGTACAGGATGATCGAGGGCATTCGAATCATTCGACCAAGCAGGGCAAAGACGGCCGCCGTAATGACGATCAGTCCAAGGTTATTGATCAAGTTGAAGTCCAGGGTTTCCATCGTCTCGAAGTACGGCGATCGACATTTTTGTATGCCCAACGTCCTACTTGCGAAACTGCATCTCTGAATCGTTGTCCGCAAGTATCATTCCGTTTGGAAGTCCGCTTTTTTGCATGAGGGGTGTTCCGCTCGACGGACCCCGCGCTATGCGGAACGTAGGTTTCGTGTCAGCTGGCTTGGGGAAGCCAGACGACAAAGCGTGCCCCGCGGGGATGGTTGCCTTCCACGTGTATGGTACCGCCGTACCGCTCGATAATTGTCCGGGCAATGCCTAGGCCGAGGCCCAATCCGAAGTTTCCACCCCGCCCTTTTGTGGTGTAGTTCGGTTCAAAGATTTTTTCTCGTAGCGCCTCAGCGACGCCGGGCCCGTTGTCTGCGATTTCCACCAAGACCCCCGCTTTTGTTTCGGAAAGTGTTTTACGGGCTTCCGTAGAGAGCGTTATCTCAATCACGCCATCGTCGCCGACGGCGTCCGCGGCATTGGTTAAGAGATTTGTCCATATTTGGTTGAGTTCATCTTCGTTGGCCCGCACCGAGGGAACCCGTCCGGGTTCATAGCGTACTTCAATTTCGCGTAAGCGACTGCCCAATATGAGCAAAGTGTCTCTCAAACCCACCGCAAGGTCTACTTCCGCAGCAGCTTCATTGTGTGTGCGGGCATAGCGCTTGAGTGAATGTACCAAGCGTTCGATACGATGGGCAGAACTTCTTAGTGTGTGGAGGAAGCGCCCAGCCTCAAAGGAGTGTAGGCACCGGATCACGGTCGTTTCGTTTTTTATTGTTTTGAGGAGATTTTCCAGAAGCTCAGGCGGTAAAACTGCCAGTCGTCGCTGTAAGGGACGAGGGGTCGCTGGGTCGACTTCGGCAATTTTACTCATTTGCTCGCGCTGTTGTGTAGTGCCCACCAAAGGTGCTTTTACGCCTGCCTGCCAAAAGCGTTCGATTGCATCGCCGGCGGATGCATCCACGAAGGTGGCTTTCAGGATACTCTCAAGGTAGTCTGCATTGCGAGAGATAGAGGCGGTCGGGTTATTGAGTTCATGAGCTATTCCCGGAAGCACGGAACCCAGTACCGCCAGCTTTTCACGATGGACAAGCCGCTCTCTGGTTTTCTCCAGCTCCTCCACGGTAGTTCTTAATTCAGAACGTTCGTGTTTCAATGCTTCGTTAAGCCGATCCATTTCCAAATGCAGGTGGACAAGCCGCCGATAGCGGCGGGTAAAGCTTTCCCGAACCCGTTTTTCCATGAGTTTATGCAGGTGCGGGTGGTCGGTGTGTAGACGGTCAAAGGAATCCCAACTAATCGAAAAAATGCGACTGTCGGTCGATGCTTCGACACCAAAAAAACTTTTTTCCCGAGTGTAGTAGGAGAGGATTCCAACAATCTCGCCGGGACCGAGTTCGTCCAAGCGCAAGCGCTCACCTGCGGCGTTGGTCTTGTTCAGGCGTAAAGTCCCTTGGAGGATCAACCATAGCCGTTTTCTACTGTCCGCTTCGTGGAGAAGAGACTCTCCCGCTTCCAGAGATTCGATCCTTTGGGAAAGGCTTGGCTCCGCTTCAATGAAGCCGAGTATTTGACTGAGATCCCCCTCTCCCGAGCATTCGTCTTCAGACCTTTCCGTAAGTTCAGACATCGCTGATAGGCTGATGCTTGCGCATATACTCGGTCAGTCTTTCGCGGTTCAAAAAAGAGAGCAACGGGAGCGGGTCCAAACGCGCTTGAATAACGTAAGTCGTAAGTTGTTCGCGGATGATATCTACTAGCTTATCGGGGTCCCATGGCTTTGCCAGATAGTGGTCAATGCCGCCGTGGTTGATCGCTTCGATCGTATCCTCGTGGCCAGCCTGACCAGTGAAAAGAATTTTGCGGGTGTGTTTGAGCACCGGCAGGTCGCTCTCTGTTAATTCAATTAAAAGCTCAATTCCGCGCTGCCCAGGCATAACATGGTCGCATAAAATAGCGGCCACGCGTGAATCCTCGTCCGAGAGGCCGTTGAGCAATGTTTTTGCTTCTTCTGCGGAAGCGCAGGCCTCCAGGCAAAAGTGGGCTTCAAAATCGGCTAAATCCCGCGTTATCGCATCCAAGACTTCGGGTTCATCTTCAATGCACAAGATATAAAGCTTCGGATTCATGGGCTGTTGGGTTGTGGGTGCGGGAAGTGCTAAGACGTCACCAAACTATGGTGTTTCATGGAACCTATGGCAAAAAGAAAGCAAGCAGCTTACCCAGTGGGCAACCTGAATGACTGTATATTTATGATTAGGGTAACTAATTTAAAATTGTCAAGGTATTAGGAAGGCGTTTCCGTTCGGCTTGTCGGGTTTTGGTTCGTTTCAGTAGGTTGGGCGGTAGAGCGATCGGTTACGTTGTTGTCGGTATGAAGTCGCAGGCGGGGCCACCGATTCGAAAGTCAGGGTGGATTGATTCACCGCTTGCCATTTACCTGAGGCGGAAACCCATGCTTCCGCCGCCAAATCGGCCAATAGAAAAAACTGCTTTTCCGAGAGATTTTCTTTCTCGGCGGAGAGGGATAGGCTCACTGCCTCCGGTGCCGCTTTCAGTTGTTGGTCCAGATGCCACAGATGCTCCGGTTCATCGTGAGCAGTGTTGGGTATGTAAAAACTGCGTTTATCCTGACCAATCGAGAGTTCTGCGCGACAAAA